>DATHQS010000104.1:0-21675 GCA_035482455.1 Candidatus Acidiferrales bacterium
GGGGGCGGGGGCGTAGGATCGCTTTTCGAACCGCTTGTAGGTTTATCCGTGAGATTAACCAAGGTGAGCACCGGCGTTTCATCAGTCGGCGGCGTTGACTTGATCCACCCCGAGCAAAGCAATACCACAACCACCAGCAGGTGGGCGCCTGCCGCGGCGAAGAGGCATTTTTTTTGCAACCGTGTCATTTGGGTGTCGGGTCGGTGCGCAGCGAATAGCGCGTGATGCCGTTCTTCTGGCAGCCGTCCAGCAACTGCGCCACCAGGTCATACTGGCAATTCTTGTCCGCGCGGATGTAGACGACCAAGTTCGGATTCGCGCGCGATTCCTGCGCCAGTTGGGAAATGATCTGCCCCAGCGCTGTCTGCCGCGACTCAAACCTGTAATAACCCGTGTTGGATATCTCCACCGTCTTGATATCGTTCTTGTCCGGGCGCTGGGTCGTCTGGCCCCCGCGCGGCAGTTTCAACTCGATGCTCTGCGTCAGCAGCGGCGTCGTGATGATGAAGATGATCAGCAGCACGAACGCAAGGTCGAGCAGCGGAGTGATGTTGATATCGCTCAGCGTGACCAGATGACTGCGTTGTGAAAAACGTCTCATCGCAAAATTATTCTTCGTCTTTCAAAAATTCGGTTTCCATGTTGGAAACCAGTTCCTGCGCAAAATTATCCAGCTCCACCGTGAACGCGCGCAAATTGTGCACCAGCCAGTTATAGCCGAACATCGAGGGGATCGCCACCAGCAGGCCCGCCACCGTCGTGCCGAGGGCGGCCGAAACACCCGGCGCCATCACCGCCAGCGAAGCGCCCGTAGGCGATTGCGCAATGCCCGCGAACGTGCTCATCACGCCCCACACCGTGCCCAGCAGCCCCATGAACGGCGCCCCGCTCACCGCGATGGCCAATAGGATCAGCCCGGACTCCAGCTTCAACGATTCCTTCGCCACCACGTTCTCGATGGCGCGCTTGATGTGCTCCATGTTCTTCAGGGTCACCTGCTGCTTGGCGCGTTCACCCGTCGGCCCGCGCAGGCGCGAATCGAGTTGCAGGCAGCCCGCCTGGTACACCGCGTAGAGCGGGCAGCCGTTGACCTCGAGCTTGCGGTCGAACATCTCCAGCACCGTTTTCTGTGCCGTGAATTCCTCCGCGAACAGCGCGTTCAGCTTCCGCGCCCGCCGCATCTGGATGACCTTGAAAATCATCATCCACCAGACCGCGATCGAGGAAATGAACAACAGGACGATGATGACCTTGGCTTCCGGTCTCGCCTGGTCCCAAACGTAAAGAAGCTCCACCTGCTTGGTAGCCGCTCCGATGAGTGCAATAGATAACCCGCTCATAAAAATCTGACTTGGTGGTGAGGAACCGGTTTTGGCCAAGTGACGGAACTCCGAGCATTCGTCCGCCGACGGAGAGTATCATTCCACCCGCCCGAAAATGCAAAATCTTTTTACGAAAAAATTGAATCCCCTTTGGCCATACGCCGAAATCAGTTACGCCAGACTAACCCGTCCGGTACCCATGCGCCTTCGCCGGCCACGCGAGGATGAACAAAAAAGTTCCTATCGCCGCGCAGGCGACCAGTCCCGCGAAACCCGCATTCCACCCATAATGCTGGACCACATATCCCAGCCCCCAGCCTGAGAGCGTCGTGCTCGCATAGCCAAAGATGCTCGTCAGCCCCACCGCCGTGGCCGCCGCGCGCTTCGTGGCCAGGTTGGCACATGCTATCGCCAGCAGGCATTGCGGGCCATAGACAAAAAATCCCGTGGCACAAAGCAGGCCGGTGATGACCAGTTCCGACTGCGTTTGGACTTTCCAGAACAGCAAAACCGAAACGCCGGCCAGCGCCATGTAAACCACACAGGCGCGCCCTGCCCGCCCGCCAAGAAAACGGTCCGTGATCCATCCGCCGAGCAGCGCGCCTAGCAACCCGAACACTTCAAATCCGGCAATCATCCAGGTGGCTTTCAGGATGTGGATGTGTTTGACCTCGCCCAGCAGCGTCGGACCCCAGTCAAAAACCGCGTAGCGGATCGTGTAAACGAAGAAATTCGCCACCGCCAGGATCCAGATGTATTTGTTGCGAAACACCTGCTGCATAACGAATGCCTTAAAATCCTCGTGCGATTGCTTCTCCGGCAGATCGACGTGCGTACCCTCAAATTCCGGCAAACCAACGGATGGAGGTGTGTCCGGCAGCATCAGCCAGAGCACAACCGCGATGACCATGGCTATGGCCGCCGTCACAAAAAAGCAGAGCCGCCAGTCGGCCGCGAACCACTTGCCGCTGACGAGAAATCCGCACAGCACAAAAACCCCGATGCTGCCGATGTTGTGCGATGAATTCCAGATGGAGAATTTGGTCGCGAGTTGCTTCGGCGGAAACCAGTTCGCAATGAGCCGCGCACAGGGTGGAAAACCCATCCCTTGAAACCAGCCGTTCGCCATCCAGATGAGCCCGAACGCCAGGACACCAGAACTGAAGCCAAAGAAAACATTCAGCAGCGCAGATATGACCAGTGCGACTGACATGAACACCCGGGCATTCGCGCGGTCGGCCAGGAAACCGTTCGCAAACTTGGATATGCCATAGATCACCCCGTGCAGCGTCAGAAAAAGCCCGAGTTTCTCCTTCGTGATGCCCAATTCCGTTTCCATCGACGGCATCGCAACGGGGAGGTTCTTGCGCACGAAATAAAACGTGGCATAGCCCAGGATCGAAAATATCAGCACCCGCAACTGCCACCGCCGGTACTTCTCCGCGATTGCCGCCGGGTCCGTGAGCATCACCGCCGCCGCCGGCGCCGGTTGAAAAATCCGGAGCCAGCCCCCGTGATTGGCGGGCTTGGCGATGCTCGGCTCGGGAATCATACGGGTTCAACGATAAAACCGCCGTTGCGCAGGCTTCCAGTCCCGCACGCGGGATTCAGGCGGCATCCTGCCGCCAGTTTTTCAATTTGCGAAACCCTGGCTCCTTTGCGTCTTTGCGTCTTTGCGTTAAATGTCTTCTGCATGGCTACGGCTCAATCATTGTCTGCCGCGGGTTTGACCGCCCACGCGGGATAAGGCACCTGCGTCCCCTTCATCGCACGCCACAGGATCTGGTTCAGCACATCCTCCGGGCACTGGTCTTCCTTGTCCAGCGGCAGCTTGGCGGAGACGACCGCATCCCGGCGCAGTTGCGCATCCAGGACCTTCTTGGAAGGCGGATTCATTTCA
The DNA here is from genome assembly GCA_035482455.1 of Candidatus Acidiferrales bacterium. Taxonomy (GTDB): domain Bacteria; phylum Verrucomicrobiota; class Verrucomicrobiia; order Limisphaerales; family UBA11358; genus UBA11358. Next base: position 3,223 of record DATHQS010000104.1, read on the forward strand.
TCCAGCGGCACATTGTTTGTCACCGCTGAGTACGCCGTGAAGTCCGGCGTGTTCGTGAAACAATCGAACATCGGCGTCGCCGTCGCATCCATCTGGTTCATCGGCGGCAGGCCCAGCATCAGCTCCATCGTCCGCAACAGGCTCGTCTGGTTGTATTGCGTATGCACCGTCGCGCCGCGCTTCACGTAGGGGCCGATGGCATAAGCCGTCGTGCGGTAGCCGCTCACATGGTCCCAGCCGTTCTGCGGATCGTCCTCGATCGCCAGGATGCATGTGTTCGTCCAAATGCTGCTGTGGCTCACCGCCTCCACGATCTGCCCGAACGCCAGGTCGTTGTCCGCCACCTGCGCGGCGGGTGTCGGCGAACCGCCCTTCGTCGCGCTCGTATGATCATTCGGCAGCCAGATGATGGTGAGATCCGGAAATTTTCCGGTGCTGTCAAAATCTTTCAGGTCGGCGATGAATTTCCGCGCCCGGAACTGGTCCGGTATGTCCAGGTTCCAGCCCACCGTGTTCGTCACCAGGTATGGCTTCAGCGCATCCAGGTCCGGCTCGCTGCTGATCACCAGGTCATCCGTACCTTCGAGCAACTGATGATAATAGTCGGTCCAGCGCGGCTTGCCCTTGTGCTTCGGATCCTTCCAGTGCGCGGTCGAAGTGGCGAACTCGCCGTAATCGCGCACCGTTTTGCCGTGCGCCAGCGCGTCGTTCCAGATGAAGCCCGCCGGCGAATACGCCAGCGCATCCTTCGACGCGTCACCATCCCCGCCCGAGGGATAGCTGCGCGGGAAACCGGCGAACTCGCGCTCCATGTAATCGGTCGCCATGGCCGTGTCCGTCCATTCATGGCCGTCCGCGCTCAGGGCGCTGCAGCAATACGTGTTGTCCAGCAGCACAAAATCGCGCACCAGCCGGTGCAGGTTCGGCGTCACCCGCTCACCGAACGCGCACAATCCCGCATCGCCATTCCCCGTCTCCACATCGCCGAACACCTGGTCGTAGGTCCGGTTCTCCTTGATGATATAGATGACATGCTGGATGACGCTCGGTTCACCCGCGCGTTCCGGCACGGGCTGGGCCGGCTGGCCCTCGCGCGCCGGTAATTTCGCCTGCGCCAGCAACGGATAGCGCAGGTTCATCAAAGCCGTCTGCGTGTACGCCGCCAGTTCCTTCTCCGATGGCACCGGCACCAGCGATATCGAACCCGTGTACTGCTTCGAGTTATACCCCGTGCCCAGGCCGAAGCCCACGCGCGGCTTGTCCTTCTTGTCCCCGATGTTCTTGATGTTCGCGACGTATATTTTCTTCGCCTTCGCATCGCACACCACCGCGCCCGGAAACCAGCCCGCCGGGATCAGGCCCAGCAGCTTGGATTCACCCGGCTTGAACTCGATCACCGCCACCGCGTTCTGCGTCCCGTTGCAGACGTAAATTTTTTTGCCGGACTTGTCAAAGGCCAGTGCGTTCGGCTGCGCCCCAAAGAGGTCGGCCGGGTTCTGCCGTGCGCAGATCGTCTCCACGATCTTGTCCGTGCGCGTGTCGATGACGCTCAGCGAATCGCTCGCCGCATTCGCCACGACCAGATATTTCCCATTCGGTGACAGCGCCAGCGCGCACGCATGCAAGCCCGTCACTATCTCCTGGCTGACCGCGCCATCCGCACCGATCACCGTCACCGATCCCTCGCTCGCGATCGAACGGTCATCCACCCGGACCAGCGTGCCATGGCCCGCCGTGGCCGTCACACTGTCCGCCGCCGGCCGGCGCCCGCCCCAGTTGCTCACGTAGATTTTTTTGCCCGCCAACACCACGTCATACGGCGCCACGCCCACGTCCCACGTCCGCAAAACCTTGCCGGTCAGCGCGTCCAGTTCCGCCAGCCGGTTCGCCAGGTTCAGCGCCACATAAAGCTTTTTTCCATCCGGCGAAACCGCGATGCCCGCCGGAATCTCGTTGGTGCGCCCCAAGACATTCGCCAGCGGCAGCGCCATGGAAAACAGCGGCGCCACCTTGTTATCCTGGCCCACGCCAAACACCTTGATGTCGCCGTTGACGTTCGCCATGTAGATCCGCGAACCGTCCGGCGAAAAGGCCAGGCCGGTGAAGCTCAACTGCGCCTTCGCGTCCGGGTTCATGATCTCGCTCGTGACCGGCGACGGCTCGGCGACCTGGTCCGACGGCAACTGGACACGCTGCGCGATCTCCCCCGTCGCCGGGTTCAGCACCACCAGCTCATGCGTCAGCCCCGCCGTCACCAGCAATTGGCCGGAGGGGCTCAGCGCCAGCGCCTGCGGCCGCATGCCGGGCAGCTCCACCTGCGTTCCGGCGGGCGTGGTGATCTGGTTGACGGGCGTCATGATCCCGCCCGCCCGGCGGCCCACCGCGTCCATCGTCGCGCCAAAAGTTTCCGCGCGCAAAAACGACGGCGCCACCGCGCACATCAGGAGTATCGGGACACAAAATTTACGGACCTTGACCGGAGTTTTCATGTAGGGCGAACACTAGCGTGGTTTGCGTTGTTTTCAATCCTAAACGCCGTCAAAAACGGCAGTATCAACCGCATTATCCGGACGTCTTTTTTGTTGTTTGCATCCCGGCGGTTCATGTTTGTAGTTCGTCGTTATTTCCCCGGTTGGATTTACTTGGATTCGGTCGGATTTGCCCGTCGCGCCGGCCTGTCGCGCCGAAGCGCAGCGAAGACGGATGGCCGTCCGCAAGGACCGCAAATCGCATATCGTAATTATTTTTGGTCGGATTAGGTCGGATTTACCCGGATAAACGATTCCCAGACGCCCGACGGCTCCGGCCTTCGCGCTCATCACCCTGTCGCGCCAAAGTTCGACGAAGGCGGATCGCCATACATCACACGTCGCTTTCATTTTATTTTTTTAAAAGTGGTTTGAAATCATTTGAAACGGTTTGAATTCGTTTGAATTGATTTGATGGCCTGCCGTGCCCTGCCTGCCTGTCGCGCCGTGGCCTTGGCGAAGGCGGATGCGGCCCGCCAAAAACTTTATGGTCCAACAAAGGCTAACAAAGGCTAACGGACCTTGTGCCACAACCGCTTGTCGGCCTTGCCGGGCTGAACCCTTGAAACTTGAAACTGAACACTCGTTACCGAGTGTCCGTTCGCGCCCGATATGCCATATGCGTCGCACACCCCGCAGCGTATCATAGGTAGTCAATAGTTGAATTTCTCCCGGGAATGTAGAATGCAGATTTATGCCATTTATTTTCATTTTTCGGGAGTGGGAACGCCCTCCAACTCAAAAAATCAAAAACGCTTTTGCTGTAAATTGGTAACCAGCAACTTGCAACATTCAACCCGCAACCCATCAGTCGCCTTTTTGCGGATTTGCTGGGGAATTTGAAGGTTTTTTTCCTTCGCTATCTTCGTGTACTTCGCGCGACTCCCCATCCTCAGGGCCTGTGGCGCAGCCGCAAAGCGAAGGCGCATGGCAATACACTTTACCCTTCCAAAAAACAAAAAGGGCGGCCATTGCTGGCCGCCCTTGAATCTCTCTGTCAGTTACCGGTTCCGCTTACTTCTTGAACCGGAAGAACTGGATGCCGCTCGGCGTATTCGTGTACGGCGTGGTCACACCCAGGTCCGTGAACGGAAGCAGGAGGTCAGGCGTGGATTCGATGTCGATCGTGCTATCCGATGAATCCAGCACCACCTTGGACCCGGCCAGACGCGGATGCAGCGACGGAAACACCGAGTCGAACGACGTGCCGACTTTCAGCTTGCTGATGCGCGCCGAGCCCGCATTGGCACCCGATTCGCGGAACTCAAAGGCGCCGATGTTGAACTTCGCGGTCAACGCGGACGTATCCGTCACGCTCGGCGAATTCGTGCTGTTGGGGTTGACCCACAGCGTTGAGACACCGTTGCTCACGACCAATGACACCACCACCACATAGTTGCTTTCCGGGAGCAGGTCTACGGCGACCATCTGCGAGTTGGTCCCGACTGCACCCGTGCGGTTGTTGATGCCCAGGCGGTAGAAGCCCGGCGCGGCACCATTGGTGGCGGCCACCACGGCACCTTCAATGTTGGCCGTGTTGCCCGATGCGTCATTGAACATCGTGAAATACGAACCGTTGAACCTCGGCATGATGGTCGAGTCCATGTTCACGATGTAGCTCGCGTACAGGACAGCCGCGCCGTTGGTGCTGTAAGGCGAACCCAGCAGCAGTGCCTGCGCATTCTCCGTGCGGTTCAACGAATCCAGCGTGACTACCCCGCCACTGCTCGAGCTGGCGACGGCCATCGTGCCAAACGGTCCGCTGATCTGTTTCCAGTAGCCGCCAGACACCCCGTCCAGCGCACCGCTGCTGTCATAGGTGAAGTAGTCGATTCCGATGATGTTCGTGTTCGGACGCACCATCAGGGCGAACGTCGCCGACGTGGACTTCGGCGCCTGGGTGTCGTTATCCGATACCGTGAGCGTGATGGTGCCCTCACCCAGTTGGTTGGCGGCCGGGACGATGGTCAGGCTCGGCGTGGCCGTACCCGCATTGTTGATGATCAGGTTGTTTACCGTGTCATTCGGCACCAGCGTGCTGTTGCCCGAGGACACTGAATAGGTCAGGCCGCTGGCCGGCGTACGGTCATCGCTCACCGGGAACTGGATGGTGATCGGCTTGTTCACCAGGACGTTCGTCGTCCCCAGGCTTATCAGGGAGTTCGTCGGCGGCAGGTTCACCGTGCCCACGTTCGCCGTGAACCAGGTCACCGTGGAATCACCGTTCGCATCCGTCACCGTCACCAGGATCGGCGCGGCGGCCACCGTTTGCACGATGCTGGCCGGGTTGATGATGATCCGGCGGTTCGCTCCGCTGCCCTCAAAGGTAAAGGTGGCGTTGAAACCCGACGGGTTGAGCGATACTGCAGAGTACTGCAGCGAATCCGGCGCCGTGGAATCATCGCTCACCGTGAACGAATTCGTGTACGGGGCGTAATCCACCATGTTCACATTCGTCATTGTGCTGACCGTCGGCGGCGTGTTGTTGTTGGTGACGGCGTCCCCGGTGAACGTCACCAGGTCATAGGTCAGCGTGCCGCCCGTGCCGTAGTTGTTGGCCACACCCACATAACTGTTCGTCGGGCTGATGCCGTACGTCGCCGTGCTTTGGAATTCTGCCAGGAGGCGCACGCCGAAGTTCGGATTGTTCATCACCCCCGGAATGCCCGTCAGGTTGAAAGCGAACGGCACATAGGTGACTGATACCGTCCCAAACGAGGTGCTGGCCGGATACTCCACCCAGTCCGTCTGGTTCGTGGTGTACTCCAACCGGTAATACCGGCTGGCCGTCGCGCTCGTGCGGGCCTCGTACGAGAACTGGATGTTCTTCGCGCCCACCGTGCTCACGTTATATTGCACACCCGTCGTCTTGTTGTTCGCCGGGTTGCCGTTCGTCGGATACGTGGACGTGCCCCAGGAGAACGGCGGCGCATGGTCCGGATATCCGTTCGGATACGCCCCGACCGGATAGGACATGAAGCCCAGCCCGTTGTTCGCATCCACCGATCCCGCGAACGGCGACGTCGGCGGAATCAACGCCGTGCCCAGGACCGACGCCGTGCCCACACCGATAAAGGGCGTAGGATGGATGAAGGCATTGGTGTTGTTGACCGTGTTCGTGAACTCCAGCCCGTTGAAATCCCAGAACACCAGCGTGTTCGTGTTGTTCACCGTCAGCAATGAAGCCACGGAACTGGTCACCGCCCCGAAACCGTTCGCGGCCACCACGACGAAATTCGTCAGCAGTTCGGCCGACTGCAGATTGCTCCACGTCAGCGTGCTCGATCCCGAGCCGGAAATGATCGATCCGGAAGCCAGCGTGCCGTCCGCCACCTGCGCGATTTGGTTGCCACTCAGATCCGTATAGTACCACGTGTAAGTCGGCGTCGCCCCGGCAATCGCCACCTGGAACTGTACGACACCCTTCAAGAGGCCGTAAGTGTTGTTCGGCTCGTACGTGATATGCGGATCATTCGTGACGGTCAGGGCGACCGGCGAGCCGGTGATCGATCCGGAATTGTTGGTGACCACCACCACGTAACTTCCCGCATCATTCCCGGTCAGATTGAACAACCTCAGTAGGCTGTTCGTCGAGATGGAGATTTCGCTCCCGGGAACCGGGACAGATCCTTTGTACCAGAGATACGTCAACGGTGGTGTGCCGGTGTTCGTCACCGTGAAGGCGGCATCCAGCCCGGCATTCTGCGTCTGGGGCGTGGGTCCGATGCCGGTGATCACCGGCGGGGCCGCCGTCACCACCAGCGAAACCACTGAACTGGTGGCCACAAAGGGCGCAATCGAGTTGGAAACAACCACCTGATATGAAGCGGTGTCACTCACAGCCGTAGCCGCAAAGGACAAGACCGCGGTGGTTGCCGTCGGAATCAGGTTTGTGCTCGTGCCGGGAATTTCCTTGTACCAGAAGTAACCAAGGGGCGCACTGCCGGTTGCTGTCACGGTAAAGGAAGCCGCAGAACCGGCGGTATTGGTCAGGCTCGCGGGCGTGATGCTCACAATGCTCGGAGGGGCATCCGTGATCAGCAACGTCACCACCGAACTGGTCGCCGTGAAAGGCGCGACAGTATTGGAAACAATCACTTGGTAATTTGCACTATTCGTCGTGGCAGCGCTGGGGAACGACAAGGTCGCCGTGGTTGCCGTGGGAATAAGATTTGTGCTCGTGCCCGGAATTTCTTTAAACCAAAAATAGGTGGGAGCCGGGCTGGCGGTCGCGGTTACGGTAAAGGAAGCCGCTGTATTGACGCTGTTAGTGATACCGATCGGAGCGATACCCGTGATGACCGGCGCCTGAGGGCCGCCAGTCGGGGTCGATACGACCGCCACGTTATCAATCGTAATCTTGGCGCGCGAACCGGTTCCTCCTGTCGGAGGATTGGGGCCATTGTGTTGATAAAACCGGATTTGCGCGGTCGGGCAGTTGGAGAAAGTTCCCGGCAGCGCGACTGACACGGTTCCGGAAGATGCCACATTGTTTGAAACAATCACCAAGGCAGCGGTCAACTCCGCAAAAGTCACGCCGCCGTTGGTGCTGGTATAAACGTGCAATGTAGAACCACGGTTGCCGGTTGAATTATTTAGCTCCGCCCAGTCAAAGCTCAAGGTGCCGGTGTTGGTGGCGGTAAAATCCAGAAAGAGATCAACTGCTATGGCGGCGGTGTTATCCGTGGTGCCGGAACACACAAACACAAGATTGGTGGGGCCGGCATTGGTACCACGCTCAATGCCAGAAGAACCGCTGGTAATCGCCTGCCAGTTCGTGGTTGCAGTGGTTATATTTGTGCCGTTGGGAATCCCGACAGGCGTTTGCAGGTTTGTCAGGCAACCGCTCCAAGGTGCGGATCCCACACCCGAACCAAAATTGTCCGTCCAAGTTCCGATGCTTGTGAAAGTCTCCAGATAATTTCCCGTAGTCATGACGTACGGGACGGCCGGACTGCTGGCCATTGCAGTTGATAGGGTGCCTGCAACGAACGCCAGCGTGGCGAGTTTGCAGAGTATTTTGAGGGGGTTGGTTTTCATATGTATGGATGGTTTTCGTCTGTACTGTTCTGGCTCCTTGTTTTTTTTGTTGAAGAGTGTCGCTAAGCTAAAAAATCAATTCGGCGTGTTGGGCGAGGGATACCAATATACCACCCGCTCTTTGGCCCATTCGTTCTGTCCGTCATTCGTCGGCGCGCCGTTGCCTTCGCCCGTCGTCCGGATAAAATCATTCGTCCGCACCGCCTTGGAACTGCCGTCGCACATGGCAAAATTCGCCAGCTTGTTATGGCTGTGCCGCGAAAAGGAGTGATCACCGGTGCAGTTGGACGCGGACACCAGGCCCTGTTGCGCCGCCGTGTTGCCGTCCACTTCCGCCATGAAAATCGTGTCGCTGGGCTTGATCACGTTGGCCAGCTTGGTTTGGGAGACGTGCGTGGTTTGCCGGGTGGAAAAATTGATGCACAGGCGCCCGTTTTCACCGTACATGAAATACGCCAGGGCCGGCTTCAGGGGATCTGTAAAACCGAACGCCGGATTCGGCGCCGCGGCCGCAGGGCAGGCGTAAATGGTGGTTTTTTCCGGCAGCGGCTGATCTTGCACATGCCCGTTGGCTCCGTACAGCAAGACCAGCGGCTGTTGCGCGATGGTCGGTGCCACGCAGTTATACCACGCCAGGTCATAATTGTCCGTCGCGGTGGGGCCGCCCGGGTCATTGATGGCGGCGGCGGTGTTGCCCTCCTCCGGAACCTTGTCCTGGTTGTCTCCTGCATAAATCTGGAAACCCAGCCCCCATTGCCGCATGTTGTTCAAACATTTGATGCTCTGCGCCTTCTGCTTCGCCGCCGACAATGCCGGCAACAGCATCGCCGCCAGGATGGCGATGATTGCAATGACCACCAACAGTTCAATCAACGTGAAAGCACGGAGAAATCGCGGGTGTTGAGAATGGCTGGCCTGAGTTCCAGCCGGATTTGGGGTTGCCTTGTTCATAAAATCCTTCGAGAAATATACACCATAACTGCCGCTGGAAAGTGACTTTTCGGAAACGTTCGCGGGAAGGGCGGCAAAAAATGGGCGTTCAAACGCCCGTTGCCATAAATGGATACAATGCCGCCTTGTGTATTACTCGTCATTAAACTTTTGGTCATCCTTTGTTACTTAAGACCAATACAAGTTTTTCCCACAATCGATATGTCTACGCAAGCACTTTCCTTGAAAATTATTAACAACCTCTTCACAATGGCCTTCGTCCAGCATGACAACCAAGTGCAGGGGAAAGGTTTTCCACCCGCACATCCGCACCAAAATCTGACATGAAAAAAATCGCCCTCACCGCGCTCGCCGCCGCCGCCCTCGCCCTCCGCGCCGCCGAACCCGCCGCCACCAACGCCCCCGCCCCCGCGCCCACCAACACTTTCTCCGCCGCCAAGATCCCCGATGCCGCGCACGAACCGGTGCACATCACCAATACCGTCACCATCGCCGGCGCGCGCGTCACCTACACCGCCGAGACCGGCATGCTGCCCGTGTTGAAAACCGATGGCACCTCGCGCGCCTCCATCTTTTACGTCGCCTACACGCGCTCGGGCATCACCAACGCCGGCGCCCGCCCCGTCACCTTCTGCTTCAACGGCGGCCCCGGCTCCGCCTCCGTCTGGCTCCACATGGGCGCCCTCGGCCCGCGCCGCGCCAAGATGAACCCCGACGGCTCCCAGCCCGCCCCGCCGTTCTCGCTCACCGATAACGAATATTCCATCCTCGATTCCAGCGATCTCGTTTTTATCGACCCCGTCGCCACCGGCTTCAGCCGGCCGGCGAAGGATGAAAAGATCGACCAGTTTTTCGGCGACGAGGCGGACCTCGATTCCATCGGCGAATTTATCCGTCTCTGGACCACGCGTCACGAACGCTGGCTCTCGCCAAAATATTTGTGCGGCGAAAGCTACGGCGTATTCCGCGCCGCCGGCCTCGCCAGCCATCTCCACGGCCGCTATGGCCTCTACCTGAACGGCCTCATCCTCGTCTCCGGCGTGCTCGATTTCTCGACCATCTACGACGTGCCGGGCAACGACATCCCGTATCCGTTGATCCTGCCCGCCTACACGGCCGCGGCGTTCTACCACAAAAAATTGCCGCCCGATCTCCAGGCGGACCTCACCAAGGCGCTCGCGGAATCCCGCGAATTTGCCCGCGGCGGTTTCACCACCGCGCTGCACCAGGGCGCGATGCTCTCCGCCGATGAAAAACAAAAAGTCATCATCGAGCTCTCCCGCCTCACCGGCCTGACCTCGGATGTCATCAAGGATAACAACCTGCGCATCGACGAAAGCGTCTTCCGCAAACAGCTTCTCCACAACGAAGGCCTCATCCTCGGCGCCTACGACGCCCGCCAGACCGGACGCGATGGCGATCCTGCCGCGCAGGGTGCCGGCTTCGATCCGTCCAGTGTCGCGGTGATGGGCCCGTTTTCCGCCGCCATGAATTCCTACGTGCGCAGTGAATTGAAATTTGAAGATGACCTGCCCTACGAACTGCTCGCCGGCGTGCAACCGTGGAATTACGGTTCCCGCAACACCTACGCCAACGCCGGTGAACGCCTCGCCGCCGTCATGAACCAGGAGCCCTATCTGAAGATTCTCGTCGTGGGCGGCCGCTGCGACCTCGTCTGCCCCATCGACACCGTCCGCTACAGCCTCGAACACATGGGCCTCGCGCCCGAACAGCGCAAAAACATCACCTACGCGGAATTCGACGCCGGCCACATGATGTACATCAACCTGCCCGACCTCAAAAAATTGCAATCCGACGTGGAAAAATTCCTGCAGCCGTGAGCTTCATCAGCCGCTTCGCAAAATCCTAACCTTGGTAGGGCGCGTCGCTCCGCGCGCGCCGCGCTTGCAACCAACGCGCCCCGGTTCACCCCGACGGCGTCTGTATCAACGTTGCCAAAAACCGGAAATCATCCCGCCCCGCTCACGGCCCCGTCAGCTCGGTCCACGACTGGATCACATAACCGCTTTTCATGTTCAACCGGGCCAGCGACTCGTCATAGCTGAACGTGGAATTGCCCGTGAGCACCACGCTGCTCCCCGTCAGTGCGCCATTGAAGCCGCCGCTGTTGCCGCCGCCCTTGTATGAGACCGCGGCTTCTGGCGCATAAATGGCGGCGAACATGGCGCCGTTGCCATGCAGGGTGATGGACGTCAGTGAGGGCAGGCCGTAGACGATCATCTGTACTGGATGCTGGCTGCCGTTGTTGATCACGCCGTTGCCGCCATCGTTGATGGTGCCGCCGGCATAAATCGTCACGTAGGAATTGGGCCCGATCGACACGGTCTTGTTGCCGCTCAGGTTGATGCCGTTGGTCAGATAAAGCACCACATTGCTGGCCGTGATGGAGAAGTTTCCGCCGATGCTGTCCATCGCATAATTGCCGCTGTTCGTGATGCTGCTGCCGCTGAATGTTGTCCAGTTGGTCGCCGGCACGGTCACATCGGGGAAAACCACGTTCATGTCATCCTCCGAGTACCCCGGCGCGATGCCTTGGTTGCCTGCATCCACCCAGGTGACGTTGCCCACGGAACCGTTCGCGCCCACAGACGTGCTGCCGCCGGGCGCGGTGTCGGCATGACCGTAGATTTGGGCATTGCCCACGTTGATGATCGATCCGTCCGTCGCCACATTGCCATTGGCTTTGCGCGGAGTATTAGGGGTGCTGCCGGTATTGGTGTACGTGCCGTAGCCCGGGGCCAGCGGATACGTCGGCCAGTAGCTGTGCAGCGGGTCGGACGAATCATAGCTGTCGATCGTCACGTTGTTGCCGCTCATGTTGATGGTGCTCTTGACCGTGAGGGCGCCGGGAAAGGCCGAACTGGAACTGGCATACACCAGGATTTTCCGGCTGACCGTGTCCGATCCCATGAGCGAGTTTTTGCACGTGACCTTCCCGATGCCCAGGATGACCGGTCCGGTGGGACTGTTGGTGAGGGACACCGAATACGACCCCATGCCGTTGCCCAGGTCACGGCTGATCGTATAAAGATCATTGCCGGAACTCGTGCTGACGGTCCAGCCATCCGCGCTGGCCCCGGTGTACCAGTTCGTCAGCGCCGTGGAATTGCCGTTGTTCCGGTTGATCAGCGACATGCCCTCCTCGATGCCCGCCTCCGCCACCACCAGCGCCTTGTTCCACGCCTCCGAACGGTTCACCACAAAGCTCTCCTGCTGCGCGCGCGTGAGAAAATACGCGAGTGTCGAGCCCGCCACGACCGCGATCAGGGCCGTGACCAGCAGCATGGTCCCCTGTTCCCGCCGTTTGCGATGGATCTGGATTTTCATAGGCTTCTTAATTTCGTCTCAGTTACGGATGACAATCCGGGCCGTCTGCACGCTTTCCGTGTTCAGCTTCGCGCCCAAATACTGGCGTGAGCAGTGCCAGCTCACGTCCACCAGCTTCGCCTGGGCGATGTTGGTCGCCGTGTAAAATATGAAATTGTTCGACGGGTTCCGTTGATAGATGTTGAAGCACAGGTAATCACAGTTCGTCAGCATGGTGGTGCTGCTCCCGGCATACGTCCGCACCAGCTGGTTGGACCCGTCCCACGTGTAGCTGAAGCCCGTGCCGTCCAGATTGGTCAGGGAAATCGAGTTGGTGGCGAAGGCGGTCACCTGGGAAGAGCTCCGGATGTCCCGGCTCAGCCGGTCCAGCGTCTGCCGGCTCTTCGCGTTCAGGTCGGTGTAATTCGCGATCGCAAACAGCCCCTGGTTCAGCGTGAACTGTGTCAGGATGATCACCCCCAGCACGAACATCGTGGCGATGCCCACGGAAATCATCAGCTCCATCAGGGTCATGCCTGCGGTTCTCGAAACTGCCTTGGTTATGCGTATCTTCATCGGTCAATGGGTGTACACATAGCTTTGGACGCCGTAATGCCCCACCATGCTCTGCATCGATTCGGTGTGCACCGTCTGCGCGCCCGCGCCGAGGTTCGTCCAAGTGACCGTCACCGTGACCAGGCGCATGTTCGCCGCGTAGCTGGGCGAGGGGCTCAGGTTGACGTTCGCAAACTGCACCGTGCCGTAATATGCCACACCGTTGGACGCATAGCCCAGCCCCACCGGATAATAATAATCCGTGAACGTGGTCGGCACGATGTTGTTGCTGAACAGTTGTGTGTCCCAGTTGCACAGCCGGATGCCCTCCATCCGCGACAGGCAGATTTGGTTGCCCCGCAATTGCTCGCGCGCCGACGCCACCAGCATGAATCCCGTCAGGATCCCGTAATGCATCGCCGAAAAAATGATCGCCGTGATCACCACCGCGATCATCACCTCGATGAGCGTGAAGGCGCGCCGCCCCATCTTCAGCATCCGCCGCGTTTGAGTGTTAATTGACATACCTGTGTCGTTTTTGGAACCTGCGGCCGCCCATTACCCTCCGAGTGTCCAACGAAGTATCAGCAACCCCCGTACCAGAAGCTAAACCTTTGAATTATTGGACGCCGTGTCCACGCTTGCGCGCGAAGCTGTCCTGATTCGTCACTGTCAAAAAAATTTTGACCGGCGAAGCCCTACAAACATTGAAGCCTGTCATCTCCGGCACCCGTCCGCTCAACGGCCGCGCTCAAAGCTCCTGCCAGGACGTGGCCACAAACAACCCCGGGGTTTTGGTGCCCAATGACTCGTCGTAGTGAAAATTGTAATGTCCGTGCATCGTGATGGTGTTGGCTATCAGCGAACCGATAAAGTCATTGCTGTTGCCGCCACCATTCAACGTCACCGATGCTTCTGGCGCATACACGACGCCCACAAAAGTGGAGGTGCCGCTGAAGGTGATGCTGGTCAGGCTGGGCAGGCCGAAGTATTGCAGATTCTCCGCCCGGTTGCTGGCATCCACGGCTGTATTGCCGGCCATGGTCATGCTGGGCGGCCCGTTCATGTAAATGATGGCAGTTCCGGAATTGGTCGTGCCGCCGTGGATTTGGATGGAGCTCGGGCTGTAGTCGGTCGATGTGGTCACGTTCAGGGTCGCCGTGACCCCCGCTTGGATCACGATCGGGTTTTGATCCGTTATGGTATAATTGCCGCTGTTCGTGATGGAATGCACGCCCGCGTTGAGCGGCGCCGTTTGCCAGGCCAGGTTCGGCAGGGTCACATCTGGAAAAGTGATGTTAAAATCATTATAAATGGTGCCGGTGACGTTGGCCTGGCTGCCGGAAAAGGTTGCATTGGCCCCAAGATAGAGGTTGCCCTGAATCGTGTGGTTGCCGATGTCCACCAGGCCGCCCACGCTCGCCACGTTGCCGTTGGTCGAGGTCTTGTTCGGGTCATACAGTCCCCCGGTGCTCAAGTTGGTCATGTGTGAGTTAAAGCTGTTCACCGCCACCCCGTTGCCGGTGAAATCAATGTTGTTTTTGGCGCCCAATCCGACGCTCGCGAAAATCTGGATTTTGGTGCCCACCCTGACCGCGCGGGAAACCATGTCACCGGACACCGCCACGGCCACGTACCCGGTCGAGTAAATGACCGGCTGCAGCTGGCTGGCATTGGAAATGACCAGCACACTGTAGCTGCCACCGGCCAGGGTGCGCGTTATCGGTCCAAAGGTGCCGCCGGAAGCGGTCCAGCCGTTCGCTCCAAAATTTGTCTGTGACGCGTTGATCTGCGCCATGGCCTCCTCCACGCCGGCCTCGGCCATGGTCAGCGAGGCGTTCCAGCTTTCCGAACGCACCACCAGCTTTTGTTGCGTGCCGATCATCGACAGGTAGCTGACGGCGATCACCAGCATGATCACCCCCAGCACGAGCGTGATCACCAGGGCGCTGCCCCGGCTTGAGGCGTTGCGATATGCTTCGATTTTCATGGTCGTTCCTATTGGGTTTTATTGCGCAAAACAATCTGGGCGGTCTGCACGCTCTCCGTGTTCAGCTTGTATCCCTTGACGGTCCGGGAGCATTTCCAGGAGATCTGGATCATCTTGCACTGGGCGGCGTTGGTCGCGTTGAAAAAAACGACGTTCGTGGAAAACGAGTTCGTGTTCGGCGCATGGGAATAAAGTTGAAAACTCATCTGGTCACACCCCGTAAGCAGATTGACCGTGGTCGAGTTGGTCCCGCTCGCCCGCTTCAAGGTCACGTTTCCGGCGCTCGAGTCGTAATTGATGGTCGTGATTTGCCCGGCTCCGTTGTTGGCGTAGTTGTTGGAGAGCACCAGCGACTGGTTGTTGACGTAGCTGAGCAGGATGTTGGAATTGCGGACTTCCCGGCTGATCAGGTCCAGGGCGTTGTAACTCTTGGCATCCAGGTTCTGGTAGTTGCCCATGGCGCTAAAACTGATCGCTCCGCTCATATACAGGCTCATCATGGACCCGATCACCACGACGCCCAAGGCCGTTCCCACCAGCATCTCAATCAATGTGAATGCGGCGGTGCCCCGGCGGCGGAGTGGATGGCTGGTTTTTAAATTCATGGGCTGTATCCGTAGATGTAGGTCTGCAACCCGTCGACGGCGGACAGCGTCTGCATCTGGCGCGTGTGGCCGACGGGCGCCGTGCCGTTGAAATTGTTGGTCCAGGTCACGGTCACTGTGATCATGTGGATGCTCCCGCTGTACGCGGACGGGATGTTGGTGCCCACGCCCGTCGTCGAAAGGGTCGCGTAGTAGGTGATGCCCGCCGTGCCGTTCGTCGCCCCTTGCGGATTGAATGTCTCCTGAAAAGTCGCCGGGCAATTGCTCAGTTGCGTCCACGTCAGCAACCGGATCGCCTCCAGCTTCTGCGTCATGATTTGGGTCGCCCGCAGTTCCTCGCGCGTCACTGATATGGTCCCAAAACCCGAGTTCAACGACCCATACAGCGACAGCATCATCAGCGCCAAAAGCAACACCGAAACCATCACTTCAATCAGGGTATAGGCCTGATTTTGACGTGATTTCTGTCCTGTTTGACGTCGTGTTGTCATGCAATGTGTCATGTGCCTCATGTAAACTGGGGGGAATTTGCGCCCGAAAAGCTCTCAACATGCATTCCACCCAATAAACACAAGTCAATTCACCTCACTTCAAGCACATATAATGCCACACATAAGTGTCCCAAGTCAAGACGATATCGGCCGGCTGGCCGGCGCCTTGACGTAACTCGTTTCCCGCAAATAGATTGGCTGCAACCCCTCGCCGGGCACATAAGCCTCGCGACCCCCCGCCAGGCGCGCCACCATGGCCGCAGCCGGGTACATAAGCCGCTCCATTGTCGGCCCGATTGACACTCCGCCAGCACCGGCGTGCTTGGAAATCTCAGCCCCCGAAACAATCTGCACAGGGCAGGTTGCCACCAGCTCATCGGCGGAAATATCCCATTCCCCAAGATAAAATTCTCCCCGCTGCGCATCCACCACCACCCTCACCCGCCCGAAGATTTTCTCCGCCTGCGCCTGCGCCGCCAGCGCTTCCATGCTGCCGACGCCCAGCAGTTTCACCCCGCGCGCCAGTTGCCAGCCCTGCGCCACGGAAATCGCCGCGCGGATGCCCGTATAGCTCCCCGGCCCCAGCCCGACCGCGATCACCTCGACGCTCTCCCGCGAAACCTTTCCCTCTGCCAAAACTTTTTCAATCAGGCCAAACGCCTTCGTCGCCCGTCCGCCAGTTTGTTCCACCGCTTCGGACAAGACGATTCCATCGCGCGCCAGCGCCACGCTCCGGCGGTCGGACGAAAATTCAAGCGCCAAAATCGTCATAAGTGATCTCCCGTTCCGTCTCGCTTAATATTTCAATGCGCACTTTCATCATTTCCGCACTCCGCACTCCGCACTCCGCACTTAGCCGTTCCGCCCACTCGATCACGCTCACGCCCTCCGGCGCTAAATATTCCTCGATCCCCGCGCTCCGGATCTGCTCCGCCGTCTCCAGCCGGTACAGGTCCAGGTGAAATAATTTCAGCCGCCCGCCGCCGTATTCGTTCACCAGCGTGAAGGTCGGCGAATGCACGCGCCCGGCGAATCCCAGCCCGCGCGCCAGCCCGCGCACGAACTGTGTCTTGCCCGCGCCCAGATCCCCGCTCAACGCGATGACCCGTCCGCGCACCACCGTGCGGCCGAGCTTTTCCCCGAGCGCCTCCGTCTCCGCCGGGCTATGCGAAATGGTCGTAGCCATTGGCGTTCAGTTTTTGTGACCCGTTCTTGTCGCGCAGCACGATGCCTTCGCCCGCGACAATCTTTCCGATGCAGCTCAGCTTCACTTCCGGAAATTTCTTCTTCCAGCCGTCCAGCAGTTTCACCGCGTCTTTGCTGGCGATGGTGAACAGCAGCTCAAAATCCTCGCCGTCCGTCAGCGCCGCCAGCGCCGGCGGTTTGGCACCCGCGCTCTCCCGCGCCCGGACCTTGGCCGCCCGCGCGACCGGCAGGGCCGGCTTCAACAGCACCGCACCCACCTTGCTCGCCTCCACTATATGGCGCAAATCCCCCGCCAGTCCGTCGCTCAAATCCATCATCGCATGGATTTTGAAATGCTCCGCCAGCCAGCGCGCCTCCGCCAGCCGCGGCTCAAAATCCAGGTGCCGGCCCGCCAGCGACCCGCCCAGTTCTCCCGTAACAAAAATGGCGTCGCCCGCCTTGGCACCGCTGCGCAAAACCTGCTTCCCGCGCGGCACCGTTCCCAATAGCGCAATGGATATCAGGATGCGTTCCGGATTCGTCGTCGTCTCGCCACCAACGATCGCCACGTCATATTTTTCCGCCTCAGCCTTCAACCCGTCGTAAATCTTCGCCACGATGCCCGCGTCAAAATCCTTCGGCAGCCCGATCGTCACCAGCGCCGCCGTCGGCGTTCCCGCCATCGCCGCGATGTCGCTCAGGCACCGTGCCAGCGCCTTGCGCCCGGTTTTTTCCGGCGGCGTCTCCCGCGTGAAATGCACCCCTTCCACCACCGCGTCGGTCTTGAACAAAATCAATTTGTCCGGCACGCCCAGGTCCAGCACCGCGCAGTCGTCGCCCGCGCCGGTCACGACGGCTTCATTCGTCGGCAGCGATTGCGTCAGGCGTGCGATTAGTTCAAATTCGTTCATCTCCGGGCGTGGTCGGCATATTGCGACAGGAACAGCAGTACGAGATTTGCCGCGTTGAACAGGCTGTGCGCCAGGATGGGCGCCAGCAGCCCCTCGGTCTTTTCGTAAAGCCACGTCAACGCCATCGCCAGCACGAACAGCGGCAGAAAAATCGGCAGGTTGTCATGGATGAAGGCGAACAGCAGGCTGACCCCCACCCAGCCCACCCGCGGCCAGCCGAACTTTTTGGCGGCGGAAAACAAAAGCCCGCGAAAGATGAATTCCTCGCCGATCGGCGCCAGCACCACCGCAAAAAAAACGAGATAGATTTGCAGCCACGTGTTTTTCACGCTGGAGAACATGGCCACCGCCTTCTGATTCTCCACCG
This sequence comes from Candidatus Acidiferrales bacterium, assembly GCA_035482455.1. GTDB lineage: Bacteria > Verrucomicrobiota > Verrucomicrobiia > Limisphaerales > UBA11358 > UBA11358. The sequence goes on from DATHQS010000104.1 coordinate 21,173, forward strand.
ACCAGCCCATATGTTGCAGCGCCACTTCCGAGACGTACTTCAGCCCGAACATCACCGGCAGGGCCGCCGCCAGCACCGTCACCGTCAGCAGCAGTTGCAGTTTCCAATTTTCCCTGTTCCAGCCCAGCGCCTCGCGCCACCGGATGTCATGCAGTTTCAGGAACAGGATACCCCCGATGATGGCCGCGCCTTGAAAGGTCAGTGTGCCCACCAGCACGCTGCCGGTGTCCTCATACGTCCTGAAGCCGGCCACGCCCGAGCCGTGCAACAGCTCCACTGCCAGGCTGCCCGTGAAATAGGATAGCACGACCGCGCCCACCAGCAGCAGCACGACATCAGGTCGCCACTCTCGTTTCCACAACATCCCCCATTCTAACGGATTGGCTACACCTAGACGATTTAAAAAGCTTCAAAACCCAGCATCCAAGCACCCGGCGAAGCTCTCGCCATAAATTACCGGTATATTTTCCGCGCGCCATTGAAGCTTGGCGCTTGAGATTTCT
>DATHQS010000105.1:0-21735 GCA_035482455.1 Candidatus Acidiferrales bacterium
CGCACCGGCCAACCGGTTGAGCCGCGACCAGACTCCGCCCGCGACCCGGACCTCGCCCCGGCCTGATGCCGGGGTCCAGCCCAGACCCCAAGCTCCCGGTCGCCAACCCGACGTGAACCGCGCCGATCAAAAAACCGCGCCGCGTCCGGCAGCACCGGAAACGAAGCCGGTGCCGACGCAACGCGAAGCGGCACCCCCCGAAAGACCGGCCCAGTCATCGCCCAGGCCGGATCCCGGTTCACAACCTAAACCTGAAGCCTCCGGTCGCCAGTCCGACCTGAACCGCGCCGAGCCGCAACCCGCACCGCGTCCAACCGCGCCCGAAATGAGATCGGCGCCAGATCCGGATAGGGCGCCCCCGTCCGAAAGACAGGCCCAACCGCCCGCCCGCCCGCAGCCGGATGCAAATCAAAGAGACACAGAGCGACCCGCTCGCACCGACCGCCAACAGGTGGACCATGGCAATCAATCCGACCAAAGAAATCCGGCTCCGCCACCGCAGGCCCGGGAAAGCCAGCCCGCCAACGACCGCAACCAACCCGACTCGCCAGACAACAACCGCGACAAAAAAGACCGGCAATAATTTAAACCCGCGCCGCCGGCCATCGCCGGCGGCACGCAACCAACCCAAAACGAAAGACCATTAAACTATGCACCTCCTATTAGCTCCGATGTTCGGCAGCGCAATCATCATTGGCGGCGGCTCCGTCGGCCTCCTCCTCGTCATTATCGTCGTGGTCCTGTTACTGCGCTGATGACCGGACGCCGCCGCTGCCCCTTCCCGCGAATATTTTTGCCGCCATGCCGGCGGCAGATAAAAACCAACAAAAAACAAAACCGTTATGAACACACTTGAAATCAAAGGTGACTGGAACATCACCAAGGGCAAGCTCAAACAGAAATGGGCCGCGCTCACGGACAATGACCTGACCTACACGAAGGGCCAGGAAGAGGAATTGATCGGCCGCATCCAGAAAGCCACGGGCGAAAACCGCGAAGCCGTCGAAAAGGAATTGCACCAGTGCTGTTCCTCCGGCACCTGCAACTGAATCAGTTATCACCCGCCGCCACGGCCCAAGACCCCCCTTCGGGTTACACCCCATAGCCGCCGGCGGCGGCATCCGTCACAGTTTAGACAGTGTTAAAAGCAAACCAATCAACCAACGAAAGAATAAAAATGAAACCCATGCTCCCCCTGACGCTCGCCACTATTGTGAGCTCGCTGTTAATCACCAGTTCCCCGCTGCTCGCCGCCGGTACCGACGACCGTATCGAGTCCGCCGCCGCCAAGTCCTACGTTTTCAAGACCTACCTCAAGGACGACTCCATCAAGACCGAGTCCAAGGACGGCATCGTCACCCTGACCGGCACGGTGGCCGAGGCCTCCCATAAATCACTCGCCGAAAATACCGTCGAAAGCCTGCCCGGCGTCAAAAGCGTGAACAACCAGCTCGTCATCAACGGCGAACAGCCCGCGGAACATTCCGACGCCTGGATCACCACGAAGGTGAAATCCGCCCTCCTGTACCATCGCAATGTCAGCGGCACCGGCACCACCGTCTACACCAAGGACGGCGTCGTCACCTTGCAGGGTGTGGCCGCCAGCCTCGCCGCCAAGGACCTGACCACCGAATACGCCAAGGACATCGACAACGTCAAAGAGGTCAACAACGAGATGACCATCGCCACGACCCCGGCCATGGCCAAGGAAACCGCCGGCGAAAAGATGGATGACGCGTCCATCACCGCGGAAGTCAAATCCTCGCTGCTCTCGCACCGTTCCACCAGCGCCCTGCACACCACCGTCACCACGACGGATGGCGTCGTCACCATCAGCGGCATCGCCAAGAACGAGGCGGAAAAGGCGCTCGTCACCAAGCTCGCCACCGACATCAACGGCGTGTCCAGCGTGGTCAATAACATGACCATCACCGTGGCCGCCAAGTAAGCCATCACTGCATGGCCGGCGGCTGCGCCAGCGCAGCCGCCGGCCGGTTCATCAACCCAAAGAAATTTTATGTTATACACGCTCGCCATGATTCTCCTCGTCCTGTGGGTGTTAGGTCTGGTGACCGGCACGACGTTGGGTGGCTTCATCCACATACTGCTCGTCTTCGCCATTGTGATGGTGTTGCTCCGGGTCATCGCCGGCCAGAAACCGGTCTAGCATCGTGATGACCGCTGCCTAAAAAAATATCCGCCAAAGACAATTTTAAATCCCATGAACACAAAAACCATCGTCTCCGTCCTCCTGATCACCCTCGGCATCGTGGTGCTCGCCTACTCGGGCTTGAGCTTCACCACCCCGGGCAAAACCATCGACTTCCTGGGGATGCATATCGCGACTACGGACAGCCATTTCATTCCGCCGGCCATGGGCGCGCTCGCGCTCGTCGGCGGTATCGTGCTGCTCGTCATCAAACCCAAGAGCGTATGAACCCCGAAGCTGATCCATCTGCCACCGCCACTGCGCCGGGAAATTTCCGGCGCCTGGCCTGGAACGAACTCGTCAAGCGCGGCGACTACGTCGAGGACGGGAAATCGGGCTTTGAACCGTGGGTGGGGCCTTCCGGCTTTCACGCCGACTCGTTCATCAAAGTGATTTACCGCAAATATTCACCGCGGGCCAAAGCCGTTCTGAAGCCAGGGTGAACACGCTCAAACTCATCTGGCTGACCCTCGCCGCACTGCCGGGCAATATCGCCAGCGCCTTCAAGCAGCGGCAAAACCGGGAGCCCGGCCCGAAAGAAATTGAAGCCGAACGTCTTGACCGCATCCGTAATCCCTCGAAGTATCGCGGCAAGTGATTTCATTCCTCCCGCCGCCCGGATCGTCAGTTTGTCAGGTACAACCGCATCAAGACGACCATTCCCGCCAGCAGAACGATCACCATCACCGCGCCCAGCGCGTCCCAGCCCGTTTCCGTCTCCGACGCCCGCCGCACCGGCAGGTTCCAGATCATCAGGTAAAAAAGACCGCTCCGTTTGGCTTTGCGGAAAACTGCTTTGATGACATTGCGGACGAGCATATGGGTTGCGATGGCCAGTATGGCGGGAGGCGCCAAGGCCGCCATGGGGTGTTCACCTGACATGACCTGCCGGCGGGCGGTGTTCGGGTTTCACCCCATACTGCCTTTGACTGTTCTGGCTGATACTGGCGCAGGCTAAGGTGGTGGCCAATCGATTTGGACATAAAGCTTTCCGCCAAACCCCGCCGATTACCAGCATGACATCATGAAGCAAAACGACCTGATCCGGCTGTCTCAACAATACGAGACCGCGCTGGAAAAACTCCTCAAGCAGGGGCCGGGCGGAGACCTGCAACCGGCCTTGAAGCTGGGGCACGCGGCGGTGGCCCTCGGCGTGGATACGCTGGAACTGGCCCGGATGCATGACCAGGCGATGGATGTGCTGGGATTGGCCGGCATAAAAAACGCCTTCACCAAGCTCGCCAAGATTTTTTTTGCCGAGGTCAACGCGCCGCTCGAGGCGACCCACCGGGCCGCGCAACAGGGCAAGGCCAAATTGAGACGGTCGCAGGCGACGCTCGGCCAGCGCACGGAACAGCTCGCCGTCTCCAATCGTGAACTGCAACGCGGGGTTGCCCAGCGCAAGGCCATGGCGGCCAATGCCGCAAAAAACGGCGAGCACTACGAGAAAAACCTGAAGGAATCCCTCCAGCTCCAGAAACGCCTCCGGCAGCTCACCCACCGCGTGCTGACCGAGCAGGAAGATGAACGCAAGAAGATCAGCCATGAACTCCAGGATGACATCGCGCAGACGTTGCTGGGCATCAACGTCCGGTTGCTCTCGTTGAAACAGAACGCCCGGAGAAACCACGGCGGCATCAAGAAAGAAATCGCCAGCACCCAGCGCTTGGTGCTAGAATCGGCAGGCACCGTCCGGCGGTTCGCGCGCGGGCTTGCCAGCCACAAACCGGCATGAAGCCTCCCACCTCACGCCCTCCCAAGCCGTTGCCAAAAGCATCATGAAACGAAAATCCAAGCCGGCCAGCTGGCCGGTCAAGGCCGGTCGTCAAACCCCGCCCCGCGCAACGGCGGCCATGCATTCATTTCCCATCGTCGGCATCGGCACCTCCGCCGGCGGCCTCGAAGCCTTGGAACATTTTCTTGGCCACGTACCCCGGAACAGCGGCCAGGCGTTCGTCATCGTCCAGCATCTGGATCCGACCCGCAAAGGCATCATGCCCGAACTGCTCCAGCGCAGCACCGGCATGAAGGTCATCCAGGTCAAGGACCGCACCCGGGTCCAGCCGGACTGCGTCTATGTCATACCACCAAACAAGGACATGTCCATCCTGCATGGCGTGCTGCATCTGCTTGAGCCGGCGTCGCCGCGCGGCCTGCGTTTGCCGATCGATTTCTTTCTCCGCTCCCTCGCGCAGGACCGGCAGGAATACAGCATCGGCGTGATCCTTTCCGGGATGGGGTCCGACGGCACGCTCGGCCTGCGCGCCATCAAGGAAAAGGGCGGCGTGGTGCTGGTGCAGGATCCCGCCACGGCAAAATTTGACGGCATGCCCCGCAGCGCCATCGATTCCGGCCTGGCGGATATCGTCGCCCCCGTGGACGACCTGCCCGCGCGGATCATCAACTATCTCAAGCGCACGCCGCTCGCCCACCACCCCGTCCACGCCTTGGAAGACAAGACCCAGGGCGCCCTGGACAAGATCATCATCCTGCTGCGCACGCATAGCGGCCACGACTTTTCGCTCTACAAAAAAAACACGTTCCACCGCCGGATCGAACGGCGCATGGGCATCCACCAGATCGACAAGCTCGCCAGCTATCTCCGCTACCTGCAAAAAAATTCGCAGGAGCTGGACCTGCTCTTCAAGGAGCTGCTGATCGGTGTGACCAGTTTCTTCCGCGATCCCGCCTGCTGGGAGGAGCTGCGCCGGAAAATCCTCCCCGCGCTCATCGCCAGCCGCCCGAACGGCCATGTGCTGCGCGCGTGGGTGCCCGGCTGTTCCACCGGCGAGGAGGCCTATTCCCTGGCCATGGTGTTCAAGGAAGTGATGGAGAAGGTCAAGCCCCGCAAGAAGATCACCCTGCAGGTTTTCGCCACCGACCTGGACAAGGACGCCATCGACAAGGCGCGCCAGGGCGTCTATCCCGAAAATATTTCCGCCGACGTATCGCCCAAGCAGATGGCCCGCTTCTTCAAGAAAGAGGATACCGGCTGCCGGGTGGCCAGTGACATCCGCGAGATGGTCGTCTTCGCCCCGCAGAGCCTCATCCTGGACCCGCCCTTCACCAAGCTGGACATCCTGACTTGCCGCAACCTGCTGATCTATCTCGCACCTGAGATGCAGAAGAAGCTCATTCCGCTGTTCCATTACAGCCTCAGTCCGGGCGGCGTTCTGTTCCTCGGCAGCGCGGAAACCATCGGCAATTTCTCCGACCTGTTCACGCCGCTGAACAACAAATTGCGGATCTACCGGCGGGCGGATGGCCTCGCGCGTTCGGAGCCCATCGAATTTCCCTCGGCTTTTGCGGCGCCGCTGCCCGGCCGGACCACTCCGCGCCCGGCGGTCAAACCGGTCCTCAGCCTCCAGACCGTGGCGGACCAGCTCGTGCTGGACCAATACGCCCCGCCCTCGGTGCTCGTGAATGACAAGGGCAACATCCTTTACGTCAGCGGACGCACCGGCAAATATCTTGAACCCGCCGCCGGCAAGGCCAACTGGAATATTTTTGTCATGGCCCGCGATGGCCTGCGTTTTGAACTCGGTAACGCCTTTCACAAGGCCCTCGACCAGGACGCGCCCGTGGTCGCGCACGGGCTCAGGGTCGGGACCAACGGCGGCAGCCAGTTCGTGAACATCACCGTCCAGCGCCTCGCGGAACCAGAGTCCCTGCAAGGCCTCTTGCTCATCGTGTTCGCCGATGTTCACGAACTGGCCCCCGCCCCCGCCCTGGCGGAGGCCGCCAAGCCGGGGAAAAATTCCGCCCGTAACATCCGGCTGGATGCGCTCGAACGGAAATACCAGCGGGCCCGCCTCGAGGCGCAGACCGTCCGCGAAGAGATGCAGACCGCACAGGAGGAACTCCGCTCCACCAACGAGGAACAGCAGTCCACCAACGAGGAGATCCAGTCCACGAACGAGGAGCTCATGACCTCGAAGGAGGAGATGCAATCGCTCAACGAAGAACTTCAGACCGTCAACGGCGAGCTGCAGGTCAAGGTGGATGAGCTCTCGCGTTCCAACAACGACATGAAGAATCTCCTCAACAGCACGGACATCGCCACGCTGTTTTTGGACAACGACCTCAACGTGCGCCGCTTCACCACGCAGGCCACCAAGATCATCAAGCTCATCCCCGGCGACATCGGCCGGCCCATCACTGACCTTGCCTCCGACCTGCTCTACCCGGAACTGTCCACCGATGCGCGCGGCGTGCTGCGCAAGCTGGGCTTTGCCGAGAAACCGGTCAACGCGCGCGATGGCCGCTGGTTCAGCGTGCGCATCATGCCCTACCGCACGCTTGATGACCGCATCGATGGCGTCGTGATCACGTTCTCGGACATCACCGAGGCCAAGACGCTGGAGGCGCAGTTGCGCGGCCAGCACGCCATCCTGGAAAAGCATGTCGCCGAACATTCGTGGAAGATGGTGCCGGCCGCGGCCGGCAAACCGCCCAAGCCGGGCAGCAAAAAATGAAACGTCCCCCGTCACGCAAAAAATCGCAGCACTCCCCTGCCGCCACCGGCCTCCGCCGGCTGGCCGAACTCCGCCTGAAAAGCCGCCCCGCCAAGGCGGCCTCCGCCTGGATCGATGATGACAACCTGCGGCAGCTGCACGAATTGGAGGTCCACCAGATCGAGTTGGAGATCCAAAACGCCGAGTTGCAGAAAGTCCGGGAAGAACTGGAGGTGGCTTTGGAAAATTCCACCGACCTCTACGATTTTTCCCCGGCGGGATACGTGTCCCTGGATGAATCAGGGACGATCCTGGAGGCCAACCTGACCGGTGCCGTGCTGCTCGGTTTGGAACGCTCCCGCCTGCTCAACCGGCGCCTGCCGCTGCTGCTGGCCCCCGCGTCCCAGCCCGTTTTTCTGGCCTTCCTGAAAAAAATATTCACCGGCAACAAGCACCTTGATTGTGAAGTGCAGTTGCCCAAGCCGGGCAAGGCCGTGGCCTGGCTCGGTTTCCGGGCCACGCCCGCCGTCTCCCTCAAGGGCGCGCAAAAATGGAGCCGGGTCGCCTTCGCGGACATCACCGCCCGCAAGCTGGCCGAGGAAGCCATGAGCGCGAGCGAAGAACGTTTCCGCGCCCTGTTCGAACTGGGCCCCGTGGCCATCTATTCCTGCGATGCTGACGGCATCATCCAGGATTTTAACCCGCGCGCCGCGGAGCTATGGGGCCGCAAACCGGTGTTACAGGGTGCCGCCAAAGAATCATTTTGCGGGTCGTTCAAGCTGCTCCGGCCCGACGGCAGTTTGCTGCCTCATGGTCAATGTCCCATGGCCGAGGTGTTGCGCGGCAAAAAATCACAGGTGCGGGATGCGGAAGTCATCCTTGAGCGGCAAGATGGCTCGCAGGTCAACTGCATCGTGAACATCCGGCCCTTGAAGCAGGCGGGCGGAAGGATCACCGGCGCCATCAATTGCTTTTACGACATCACCGAGCGCAAGCGCGCGGAGGAAGCCCGGCAACGCGCGGATGTCCTGACGATCGTGAACCAGAAGCTGGAACGGGAAATCACCCAACGGCTGACCGAGGAAAAGTCCCTCAAACAGGCCGAACAGCACAAAAGCGAGCTGCTGGAGCAGTCGCGCGTCACGCAGGACCAGTTGCGCCATCTGTCGCGCCAGATCCTCCATGCGCAGGAGGAGGAACGCAAGCGCATCAGCCGCGAACTGCATGACGTCATCGCGCAGACCCTGACGGGCATCAACATCCGCCTCGCCGCCCTGAAAAAAGAGGTCGGCAACGACAACAAGGGCTTTGACCGCAGCGTCACCCGTACCCAGGAGCTGGTGGAAAAATCCGTGGAGATCGTGCACCAGTTCGCACGGGAATTGCGCCCGGCGGTGCTGGACGATCTCGGCCTGATCCCCGCGCTGCATACCTTCTTGAAAGGTTTCACCGCCGAGTCCGGCATCCACGCCCATTTGACGGCGTTTGCGCAGGTGGAACAGCTGTCCACCGACCGCCGCACCGTGCTGTTTCGCGTCGCCCAGGAATCGCTGACCAATGTCGCCAAGCACGCCAAGGCCGGCCGCGTGGAGGTCAACATCCAGAAACTTGGGGATGGCGTTTGCATGAAGATCAAGGACGACGGCAAATCTTTTCCGGCCGCCCAGGCATTGAAAGCCAAGGGCAGGAAACGGCTGGGGCTGCTCGGCATGCGCGAACGGCTGGAGATGCATGGCGGCAGTTTTGAGATCGAGTCCGCGCCCGGCCAGGGCACCACCGTCATCGCCACCATTCCCTTCGGCAAAACTGCCGGGGGGGGGACAGGTAACGGCGCCCGTTTGAACAAAATTTTATTATTATTATGAAACGAATCACTGTTTTGCTGGCGGATGACCATATGATCGTGCGCGAAGGTTTCCGCAAGATGCTCGAACTCGAAAACGACATCGCCATCGTCGGCGAGGCGGAAGACGGCCGCAAGGCGGTCGCGCTCGCCAAAAAACTTCAGCCCGACGTCGTGCTGATGGACATCGCCATGCCGCTGCTCAACGGCCTCGAAGCCACCCGCCAGTTGCAGAAGGAACTTCCCGGCATCAAGGTGATCATGCTCTCGGCCCACAGCGATGACGCGTACGTCAAAAATGCGACCGACTCCGGCGCGCGGGGATTTTTGCTCAAGCAGACTTCCGCCCACGACGTCTGCCGTGCCATCCGCGAAGTTCACGCCGGGAAAACTTTTTTTGCCCCGTCCATTTCCAAGCAGCTCCACCGCCTCAATCCGCAACTGGCCGGCCTCACGGGCAAGTTCCACAAGAAAACCGCCGACCTGACCTCGCGCGAAATGGAAGTGCTCCAGCTCATCGCCGAAGGCAAGGCCAACAAGCAGACCGCCTCCGAGCTTGGCATCGGCCTCAAGACGGTCGAGAAACATCGCGAGCATCTCATGGAGAAGCTGGACATCCACGACACCGCCGGGCTCACCCGCTACGCCATCAGCGCCGGCATCATCGAGAGCAGCGTGCAGTTGACGATCGTTTAGGGTGATCTGATAAATTGTGCCGGCGCAGCAGGCACTTTGGGGTGTGACCATTCCCTGGCTCAATTAACGGCACTGACAACATGACTTTGCCCGGAACCGTCATGGACTGCGGTGGCAAAGCGCAGCGGCGACACCGCTTTCAAACGCGCGAGGCTCAAAGCTTCATCCGGTTACCCACCGCCCGCACAAAGCGGCGTGGCGTTGCACTTCCCGCCGCAGTCCAAAACGCAATCGGTTGACGGAATCATCCGCCTGATTCAAGTGACCGGGGAAAATACCCCATGGCAACCACGCCCTTTCCGGGCGTAGGATTCAACCACTATGAAAAACAGGGGAAACCAAACCGTTGAGGGACCAAACACCGCACCCATCCAAGCCCGGACGAAGCCAAAGCGCATCCTCGTGGTGGATGATGACAGTGACATCCGCCAGTTCAGCGTGGATATCTTGACCGACTCCGGCTACGAGGTGGACGGTGCCAAAGACGGTGCGGACGGCTGGGACGCACTGCAAGCCAGCACCTATGACCTCGTCATCACGGACAACCAAATGCCCCGGATGACCGGCATGGAAATGATCGGAAAGCTGCGCGCCGCCTACATGACCCTGCCCGTCATCCTGGCCACCCGGTATGTGCCACGGTATGAACTCTCCCTCCGGCCGTGGCTGGAACCCGACGCTCTGCTGGAGCGGCCTTTTTCCAATGATGACTTGCTGGGCGCCGTAAAAAAATTTCTCGGCCCGGATGCGGGTGGTGACGAGGTGAAAGTGTCGCTGCTCCCAAGGTATCTCTAAACCCGGCGGGGCACCGGCATCTCCGGCTCCATTGCCATATGGGGGAAAGGCCCCATGGCAGCTTCACCCATTCCCGTTAACATTGATGATATTACCACATGGGGAGCGCCGGGCTTTCCAAGCCAAAACTCGGGGCAAGCAAAGATGGGATTGATTATGAAGGGATTACGCAAGAAAAAACAACCGCCCGGCCACGATACGCAGATCAAATATTCGGAAGCCCGGACGCAGCTGGCGGAGACGCGGGCGGGCAACGCGGAAGCCCGGACGCAGCTCGCGGAAACGCGGGCCGGAAAAGCGGAACTCCGGACGCAGCTTGCGGAGACGCGGACCGGACATGCGGAAGCGCGCACGGAACTGGCGGAGATGCGGATCGGGCACGCGGAGACGCAGGCAGAGCATGCCCGGGAGTTGAATGAGCGGACGGTTCGCGCCTCCGAACTGACTTATCGCCGGCTGTTCGAGGCGGCACAGGACGGCATCTTTGTCTTGGAGGCGGACACCGGCCGCATCACCGATGTGAATCCGTTCCTTTCCAAGTTGCTGGGCTTTCCCAGGAAGGAAATGATCGGCAAAACCGTCGGCGATCTCAGCCCTTTCAGGGACATCGTGGAGAACAAGGTCATGCTGGAGCGGTTGCAAACGGACGGCTACATCCGCTACGAAGACCTGCCGCTGGAAACGCAGGACGGCCGCAAAATTAACGTGGAATTTGTCAGCAACGTGTATCAGGCCGGTGACGCGAAGGTGATCCAATGCAACGTCCGTGACATCACGCAGCGCAAACAGGCGGAAAATGAAACCCGCCGGCTTAACGAAACCCTCGAACATCGCGTCGTTGAGCGCACCGCCCAGCTGAAATCCGCCAACGAGGAAATGGAGGCGTTCAGCTACTCCGTCTCCCACGACCTGCGCGCGCCGCTGCGCCACGTCATGGGCTTCGTGGACCTGTTGCAAAAAGAAGCGGGGCCGGCGCTTTCCGAAAAAAGCCTCCGGCATCTGGCCACAATTTCCCAGTCGGCCAGGCGGATGGGGAATCTGATCGATGACCTGCTGGCCTTTTCGCGGATCGGACGGACGGCCTTGCGCAAGACGGAGGTCAACCTGGAAGAACTGGTCCGGGAGACGCTGGGTGATTTTTCGGAGGAGATAAAGGACCGGAAGGTCGCCTGTAACATCCATCCGCTGCCGTCCGTATGGGCCGACCGCGCCCTGCTGCGCCTGGTGCTGGTCAATCTGATCTCCAATGCCGTGAAGTTCACCGGCCAGCGCGCCGAGGCCAAAATCGAAATCGGCTGCGCCCCCGGCAACGATGCGGAGACGGAGTTCTTCATCCGCGACAACGGCGCGGGTTTTGATCCCCACTATGTCCACAAGCTGTTCGGCGTGTTCCAACGCCTGCACAGCCAGGAAACATTCGCGGGCACGGGCATCGGCCTGGCGAATGTCCAGCGCATCATCCACCGGCATGGCGGCCGGGTCCGGGCGGAAGGCGCGCTGGACGGCGGCGCAACTTTTTACTTTACCCTCCCAAAACAAAACCAAGGCGAACATGAACACTCAAATGCGGAACATTAAAAACATCCTGCTGGTCGAGGACGACCTGAAGGATGTGGAACTGACCCTGGCGGCGCTGGAGGAGCACCATCTGGCGAACGCGGTCTTCGTGGTCCATGACGGCGCGGAGGCGCTGGACTATCTCTATCACCGGGGGAAATACGCGGCCCGGGCGCCCGGCAACCCCGTGGTCGTGCTGCTGGACAATAAGATGCCGAAGGTCACCGGGCTGGAAGTATTGAAGCTCATCAAGGGCGACGAACAGTTGAAGATGATTCCGGTCGTGGTGCTCACCTCCTCGCGCGAAGCGCCGGACCTGCTTGAATTCTACAAGCACGGCGTCAACGCCTATGTGGTGAAGCCGGTGGACTTTGGCGAGTTCATGAAGGCGGTCCAACAACTCGGCGTCTTTTGGGCGGCGATCAATGAACCACCCCCGCAGACGGGGACGGGAGAGGCTTCGATCCAACGCGACGAGGCCATTTCTTCCGAAAAGGAAGATGGAAAAAATGAAATCTCCGCTCCACATCCTGCATCTGGAAGATGATCCACGGGATGCTGCGCTCATCCAATCCACCCTGGAAGCCGAGGGCATTGATTGTGCGACCACCCGCGTGCAAAACCGCGCGGATTTCGTGGCCGCCCTCGAACAGGGGGGCATAGACCTGGTGCTTTCAGATTTCTCGCTGCCCACGTTTGACGGGTTGTCCGCCATTGAAATCGCGCGCACCCGCTGGCCTGGCCTGCCGGTCATCCTGGTTTCCGGGACGTTGGGCGAGGATCTGGCCATCGATTCACTCAAACGCGGGGCGACAGATTATGTGCTGAAAATGCGGCTGTCCCGGCTGGCTCCCGCCGTGCGCCGCGCCATGCAGGAAGTTGAAGTACGCGGCGAACGCCAGCGGGCCGAGCAAATGATCCTGGCCGAACGCAATTTTTTGGAAATGAGCCTGAACAGCCTGCCCGGCATCTTCTTCCTGTTCGATCAGACGGGAAAGTTCCTGCGCTGGAACCGGAATTTTGAACTGGTCTCGGGTTACACCACCCAGGAAATGGCCCACATAAAGCCGGTAGATTTTTTTACCGGAGATGACCGGGATTATATCACCAACAAGATCGGGGAAGTATTTACGTCCGGTTCGGTGACGGTCGAGGCGTACTTTACGGCCAAAAACGGCACACGTACGCCCTACTACTTCACCGGGCAAAAAATCGAGGTGGAAGGCAAACCGTGCCTCATCGGCACCGGCATCGATATTTCCGAGCGCAAGAAGCTGGAGGCGCAGTTCATCGAGGCGCAAAAAATGGAGGTGATCGGCCATCTCGCCAGCGGCATCGCGCATGATTTTAACAACATCCTCGCGGTGATCATGGGTTACAGCAGCCTCATCGCGGCTGACCTGGAGCCGGATAATCCGCTGCGAAAACATGCCGAGGAAATCCTGCACGCCGCCGACCGCGCCGTCGCGTTGACGCGGCAACTGCTCGTCTTCAGCCGCCGGCAAACCATCCAGCCCATCGTGCTCGACCTCGGTGAAGCGGTGCTGGGCATGGATAAAATGCTGCGGCGGCTCATCGATGAGAACATCGAAATGACGATTGTTGCCGGCAAAGAACCCGCACGCATCAAGGCCGACTCCGGCTACATCGGGCAGGTGCTGATGAACCTCGTCGTCAACGGCCGCGACGCCATGCCCAACGGCGGCAGGCTCACCATCGCCACCGGCAATGTCACGCTGGATGAAAACTACGCGCGCAACCATCCGGGCGTGATTCCCGGTGACCACGTGATGTTGAGCGTCAGTGATACTGGCACCGGCATGACCGACGAAGTCAAAGCGCACATCTTCGAGGCGTTTTTCACGACGAAGGCGGCCGGCAAGGGCACCGGTTTGGGGCTGGCGACCTGCCAGACCATCGTCCAGCAATGCTGCGGCCATATCGTGGTGGAGAGCGAGCTGGGCAAAGGCACGACCTTCAAGGTTTATTTTCCACGCGTCGAGCAGGCGTTGGATATTACGGCCGGAAAAGTCCAGACCGGGCCGTTGCCGCGTGGAACCGAAACCTTGCTGGTCGTGGAAGATGATCCCTCCGTGCGGCATCTGGCGCGCGGGGTGTTGGAAACCCAGGGTTATGAAGTGCTGTCCGCTTCCAATGGCCAGGAGGCATTGCACGTCGCGCGAGAACACAAGGGCCCGCCAATCCAGTTGGTGGTCACCGATGTCATCATGCCGCTGATGGGCGGCAAGGTGATGGCGGAGTGGCTGAAGATAACGTATCCCGACCTCAAAATCCTCTTCACCTCCGGCTACACGGATGACGCCATCGCCAAACATGGCGTGCTGGAGCCGGGCGTGGCGTTCCTGTCCAAGCCTTATACGCCGGCGACGATCGCCCGCAAGGTGCGCGCGATGCTGGATGACAAAACGGAAAGCGCGCAAAACCCCGCCGGCTCCACTAAAAACTCGTGAAGCCCATTTTGCGCATCGCAAAAGGCAAGTCCGGGTCAAAAAATGGTCCGGCCAATTCCTGAAGCAGGGTGGCATGAACAAACTTAAACAATTGTCCATAGGCAAACTGGTGCTGCTCACCTTCGGGATGTTGTGCGTGATCCTCCTGGTCATCGGCGCGCTGTTTTTTTTCAGCCTGCGATCCATTGAGCGCAACAACCAGGGGCAATTCCGCACCATGAACAAACTGGCCGAGATTGACGATGCGGGACAGGATGTGGAACGGGTGCAGGCCGCAGTTCTCCGGCAGCTCCTGGCGTCTGACAGCGGGGAGATCAAGCGCCTGGATCAGGCCGTCCGCGAAATTTGGAACACGAATGTCAACGATCTCAATGACTACCACCAATTCGTTGATACGGAAAAGGAAAAACGGCTTTACGACCGGGCCATGCAGGTGCAAAAGGCGTATTGGGACCAGACGCAACCGGTGTTGGTGCTGGGTCTGGCCAACCGGGATGCCGAGGCGACGGAACTCATCATCTCGAAGCAGTCTCCCGCCTATGACGACTATCTGAGAGCCATCAACGAGTTGACCGACCAGGTGGAAACCGAAGCGGACAAAACCGCCAAGGCGACGACCCGCTTCATTTCCGAAGTCAAAATCACCGGCGATGTGCTCATCGGCCTGGCCATGCTGGTGGCCGTTGGAACAGCCTTTGCCGTTGCTGGAATTGGCCGCCGCCTCAAGCAAGACAACCATGTCCTGCAAACTGAAATCAAGGAGCGGAAACAGGCGGAAGACGAGCTGAACTGGAAGACGGCGTTTCTGGAGGCCCAGGTGAATTCCTCCATTGATGGAATTTTGGTGGTGGACGGGCACGGAAAGCAGATTCTGCAAAACCGGAGATTCACCGACCTGTTAAAAATTCCCCAACACATCGCGGATGACAAAGACGACGGGAAACAGGTCCGATGGGTCACCGACACGACCAAAAATCCAGGGCAGTTCGTCGAAAAAGTCACCTATCTTTATTCTCATCCGGACGAAATCAGCCGTGATGAGGTTGAATTCAAGGACGGGACGGTTCTGGACCGGTACTCGGCGCCCGTGGTTGGCAAGGATGGAAAATACTACGGCAGAATCTGGACGTTCCGTGACATCACTGAGCGCAAGCGGACGGAAGAATCTTTGTTGCTGCTCGGCTCCGCCGTGGAACAGACCAAGGAATCCATCGTGATCACGGACGCGGAACTGGACCTGCCCGGGCCGAAAATTGTTTTCGTCAATCCTGCCTTCACGAAAATGACCGGCTACAATGAGGCGGATGTCCTCGGCAAAACGCCCCGGATTTTGCAGGGGCCGCGAACGGACCGGTCCGTGCTGGACCGGCTCCGGGAAAATCTCGGGCAAGGCAAGGTGTTTGAAGGTGAGGCCATCAATTACCGGAAGGATGGGACCGAATATGATCTGGAATGGCAGATCGCGCCCCTGCGTGACGCGAGCGGAAAAATCACGCATTTTGTGGCCATCCAGCACGACATCACGGCGCGCAAGCAGCTCGAAGCGAGGTTGTCTCAATCCCAGAAACTGGAAACGGTCGGCAAACTGGCGGGCGGCTTCGCCCACGAGTTCAACAGCATCCTGACGGCCATCATCGGCCAGAGCGAGCTGCTGCTCGATGACCTTCCGGCCGGGAGTCCGCTGACCAAAAACACGACCGAAATCATCAAGGCCGCCAACCGGGCGGCGACCTTGACGCGGCAACTGCTCGCTTATGGACGCAAACAGATCCTCCAGCCCGAAATCCTCGATTTGAACGCCATCCTTACCGGCATGGAAAGCACCTTGCGACATTTGATGGGCCACAATACCGACGTGCGCATCGTGCCTCCCACCAGGCTCAAGGCGGTGAAAGCGGATGCCGGACAAATGGAACAGGTGGTCATGAACATGGTCGTCAACGCATGTGATGCCATGCCCAACGGCGGCAAACTGATGCTGGAAACGGCGAACGTCTCCTTTGACGAAGAAAGCGTGGGCCGTTATCCCGAATTAAAACCGGGCGACTATGTGATGCTGGCGATCACCGACACTGGCACGGGGATGAGCGCGGAAGTGAAGGCGCGCGTGTTCGAGCCGTTTTTTACCACCAAGGGCGTCGGCCAGGGCACCGGGTTGGGGTTGTCCACCTGTTACGGCATCATCAAGCAAAGCGGCGGTCATATCAGCGTTTACAGCGAGCCGGGGCGGGGCACGACCTTCAAAATTTATCTGCCCCAGTTTGAACCGCAGGCGAAAGTTCCGGCCCGGCGGCTGGACTCGCCGGATTTGCCGCGCGGGACGGAGACGATCCTGCTGGTCGAGGACGATCCCGCCTTGCGGGAGATGGCGGCGGCCTTGTTGCAACGGCTGGGTTACACCGTCTTGACGGCGGCCGACGGCATTGAAGCCTTGAACCGGAGGCAGGAACGCACCACCGGCCATGTTGATCTGCTGTTCACCGATGTCGTCATGCCGCACATGAGCGGCAAGGAACTGGCCGACCGCATGCAGGCGTTGTATCCGCATACAAAAATTCTTTTCACCTCCGCCTACACTGAAAATGCCATCGTCCATCAAGGCGTATTGAATCCCGGCGTGGCGTTGCTGCAAAAGCCGTTCACCCCGTCAGCACTGGCAAATAAATTACGGGCCGTGCTGGATCAACCCGCCGCCCCAAAACCGGATGAAGTGTAAATGAATAAAATCTTTCCCGATATATTGCGGATGGGGGAAACACCGGATGGCGGAACCGCCGGCCTCCCGCATAGTTGAAAACGTCATGCGAAACCACGCCACGCGCCGGCGGAAACCGGAATTATCCGGCCATCAAAAGCAGATCCGCTTTTTTACGCGGGTGTGCGTGGTCCTGTGCTCCCTGGTCACTTTGGCGGTCTTATGGGTGGTGAATCACGCCGGCCCCGTCCACCACTAACGCCACCCGGGGTCGCAATCGCCCGGCCGGCGAAGTTCGTGGCATAAGGAGTTCACCCCATCCCCGGAACCATCCAACCTGCGGTAGAATATGCCAATGTTCATCACCGGCCTGGGCACTGCTGTGCCATCCCAACGCCACGCCCAGCGTGACGGCTGGGATGCCGTGCAACAATGGCCCAAGTTTTCACAGCTCAAGCCGCGCTCCCGCGCCATCCTCAAAAAAATTCTGTGCGGCGACAACGGCATCGACACGCGGCACCTCGCCCTGGAATCGCTCGCGGATGTTTTTGACTCGACGCCGGACGAACTCCACGCCCGCTTCGCCCGGCATGCGCCGGCGCTCGCCAGCGAGGCCGCCCGGCGCGCGATGCAAAACGCGGGCTGCCGGCCGGCGGAGATCGACGCCGTGCTCATCAGCACCTGCACCGGCTATCTCTGTCCCGGCCTCACGAGCTACGTCAGCGAACAGCTCGGCCTGCGGGCGGATGTCTTTGGCCTCGACCTCGTCGGCCAAGGCTGCGGCGCGGCGCTGCCCAATCTGCGCGCCGGCGAGGCCATCCTCGCCGCCCGCCGCGCCAAAAAAGTCCTCTCCATCTGCGTCGAGGTCTGCAGCGCGGCCTTTTTCATGGATGATGACCCGGGCGTGCTGATCAGCGCCTGCCTGTTCGGCGATGGCGCGGGCGCCGCGGTGCTCTCGACCACACCCCTGCCCGGCCGCCGGCGCGTGGAATGGAAATTCGCCGGCTCGCGCCTCGTCACCTCCGAGCGCGACACCCTCCGGTTTGGCCAGCAGGATGGAAAGTTGCGCAACATTTTGCAGCCAAACGTCCCGCAGGTTGCCGGCGACCTCGCGGAAAAACTGTTTTCCGAATCGCTCCTCGCCGCGGGCCTGGAACGCGAACAGATCGCCGGCTGGATCCTGCACACCGGCGGGCGCGATGTGATCCTCGCCCTGCGCGACAAGCTTAAATTGAGCGCGGATGACGTGCGCCACAGCTCCGCCGTGCTGCGCGAGTTCGGCAACCTGAGCAGCCCCACGGTTTACTTTGTCCTCGAACGCGCCTTGAACGACTCCGTGCCGGACGGCCTCTGGTGGCTTTGCGCGTTCGGCGCCGGCTTCAGCTGTCATGGCGCCATTTTGAAAGTGAAGGCGGCATGAAACGGATCGTCCACCCCGAGATCCCGACCGGCTGCCGCCCGCAGCGACTGGTTCTGGCCCGCGGCATTTGAGCACATCCGTGAACCGCCGCGCAGATACGGATAACACCCCATGGCTGTCAGGAATGCTTCTGTGCATGATTTTCCGATGGCGACCGGAGATATCCTTGGAGCAACCCCGCCAACACGACTGTCATCCCGATGAAATTATCCTTAAAACCGCATCACCTTAAACGCTACAAAGACATCGCCATGCTCTTCTGGAAGTATGGCACTTCTGACCTGGCGAAGGAATTTGCCAACGAGGGGCCGTCCGGGGACAACACTCCCTTCGTCACCCGGCCCGGCCAGCCGGCACCGGAAGAACTGGCGGACGACCTCGAAAAAATGGGGCCGACGTTCATCAAGTTCGGCCAGCTGCTTTCCAGCCGGCCCGACCTGTTGCCCGAACCTTATCTGAAGGCGCTCGCGCGTTTGCAGGACAAGGTCAAACCGTTTCCCTATGCCGAGGTGGAACAGATCGTCGCCAGCGAACTGGGCGTCCGGCTCTCCAAGGCCTTTTCCTATTTTGAAGAAAAACATCTCGCCGCCGCCTCGCTCGGCCAGGTGCACCGCGCCGCGTTGCGCGACGGTCGCCCCGTCGTCGTGAAGGTGCAGCGTCCGGACATCCGCAAGCAGATCACGGAGGATTTTGAAGTGCTGGAGGAGATCGCGGATTTTTTCGACAACCACACCGACATCGGCCGCCGATATCGCTTTGGGAAAATCCTCGCGGAATTCAAAACCTCCATCCTGCAGGAGCTGGACTATCAACGGGAGGCCTCCAACCTCACTACGCTGGCCGCCAACCTGAAGGAATTTCCGCACCTGCTGGTTCCCCTGCCCGTGCCGGATTACAGTTCGCGCTGCGTGTTGACGATGGATTATGTCAGCGGCACAAAAATCACCGCGCTGAGCCCCATCGCCCGGCTGGATCTCAACGGGGATGCCCTGGCCGAAGAATTGTTCGAGGCCTATTTGAAGCAGGTATTGGTCGACGGCTTTTTCCACGCCGATCCGCATCCCGGCAACGTGTTCCTGACCGATGACGGGCGCGTGGCGTTGCTGGACCTGGGCATGACCGGACGGCTGAGCTCCACCATGCAGGAAAATCTGCTGCGGCTCCTGCTGGCCATCAGCGAAGGCAACGGCGATGAAACGGTCAAAATCATCCTGCGCATCAGCGAAATCGAGGAGGACTTCGACGAGGCGGAGTTCACCCAAAAGGCGGCGGCCTTTGTTTCCGAACAGCGCGACCAGACGCTGAATCATCAGGACGTGGGCAAGGCCCTGATGGAAGTTTCGCGGACGGCGGCCCAGACCGGGCTGCATGTGCCGGCCGAACTGATCCTGCTGGGAAAAACCCTGCTGCAACTGGAGGAGGTCGGAAAGATCTTGTCCCCGAAATTCAATCCCAACGCCTCGGTGCGCCGGAACGTCGCCGAAATCATGTCCATCCGCATGCACAAGGCGGCGACGCCGGGACATCTCTTCAGCTCCTTCCTGGAGATGAAGGATTTTGCGACCGGATTGCCGGGGCGCGTGAACAAGATCCTGGACGTCGTCGGCAATTCGGAACTGGAAGTGAATGTCAAAACGCCGGACGCGCGGCACCTGCTCAACGGCTTTGAAAAAATCGCCAACCGCGTCACCACCGGCATCATTCTCGCCGCGCTGATCGTGGGAGCCGCGCTGATGATGCGGATCAATTCGACCTTCCAGATCTTTGGCTACCCGGGCATCGCCATGATCTGCTTTTTGACCGCGATCGGCGGCAGCGGCTGGCTCGTCCTGGGCATCCTTTGGAAAGACTACAAGGACGGCCGCAAGCCGAAGAAATGACCTGCGGCCCGTACGGATGCCGGCCGCATGCGCCGGTTCACGCGAAGGTTTTGACCACGACCGGTGAGGCTTTTCCCCACTGGCTCCCGAATACAAACTCGTTCAACGGCTTTCGTTGCCGGGGCGTCAGGTCGTGTTTTTTCAGGTCCTCCGGCAGCGCCGCCGGATCGGCGGCGAAGCCGATGGCCATGGCGGTCCACGCCTCAAAATGATCCGGTATCTGGAAAACCCTCCGCGCCCGGTCCGGGAGCAGGCCGATCATCTGATGCACCGCCAGACCGCGCGACGTCGCCTCCAAGGACAGATTTGCCGAGGCCAGCCCCAAGTCATGCACCGCCGCACGGTTCCCCTTGTTGTTTGTGGCAAAACGCAGGCTGACCACGCCCAGCACCAGCACCGGTGCCGTCCTGGCCCAGGCTTGATTTACCTCCACCAGGCAGGACAACATCCGCTCGAATTCATCGGGGTCATCCCGGGTCGCCACCAGATAACTCCAAGGCTGCTCGTTGTACGAAGACGCCGCCCAGCGCGCCGCTTCAAACAACGAAAGCAGATCCGCGGCAGCCACCGGTTTGTCGGCGAAGCCGCAGGGGCTCCAGCGTTCCGCAAGCACATTCAGGATGGGATGGTCGGTCCGGGCCGGTTTAAGGTTCATGGGCGGTTTCAAAGGGCGTTCACGGTTTCACTGCACGGTAAATTTCATAAAATCCTCGTCGCCTTGCGCGGCCAGGGTGAAATCTTTTTTGGTGAGCCCGCCGGCAGCGTGCGAGGTGAGCGCCAGCGTCACCTCGTCGTAACGGATGTCGATGTCCGGATGGTGCCGGAGCTTTTCCGCGCGGATGGCGATGCGCTCTACGAACGCGATGCTCAGCGGAAAACTTTCCAGCTGGTAGTTGCGAGTGATGGTTTTCCCGTGGCGGGCCCATTGCGGGATTTGTTTCAATTGGGCGGCGATCTGCGTGGCGGTCAGGGGTGACATGATCTGATCCTTTCTGCCGGGGCCGCTCTTTTTGCGGCCGCCGGATGGTTGGTTGGCGGCGGCCCGGGCGCGGGCAGCCGCATGGTTTGTGCCCGCACCGTTTATCTCCCGGCCGGCTTCACTGGATTTATCAACTGGCGGCATATTTATGATTCACACGGCACCTCAATGGAGGATTTTGAGGTGCCGGTGAAGGCCGATGGGTGATGACTGGACTCCATGACGAGCAGCCGCTCAGGCACCGGTAAATTTTTGGTCAAATATCACCCGGCAACAGCGCAGGCGGGTGATTGGTCAACACGGGCACACGATTGGTCGGGTCCGGCGGACGGCTGGTCAACCGCTCCGGGTGATCGCCAAACACCGGCAGGCGGTTCGTGATCAGCGGCGGCCGGTTGAGCGGGGGTGCGCCGGGTTGCGCCGGCTGAAAAGGCGGGGGCGGTTGCACCGGTTCGATGCCCCGCCCCGGATTGATCGGACCCGGCGGCGCGGGTGTCGGCAAAACCGGCGCGGGTATCGCCGGCGGCGGTGCGACGGGCGGTTGGGAAGGCATGGGGCGCGACGGCATCGGTTGGAACGGCTCCAATTGCGATGGCGGCAGTTGCGATAGGGCCAATTGCATTTCCGTCAGGCCGCCCGGTGCTTGAACCCGCAATCCTCCGGGCGCGGCAGGAATGTTGGTTTGTGCCATCGCATCCAGGTTCAGAACAAGGACCATGACCGCCAGAATGGGCAC
>DATHQS010000106.1:0-10341 GCA_035482455.1 Candidatus Acidiferrales bacterium
CCAATTTTCACACCTACACCCTCGACTGGATGACCAATGCCATCTTGTTCTATGTGGACGGGCATCTATACGAGACGCAAACCAGTTGGAGCAGTTCGGTCGGTCCATATCCCGTTCCGTTCAACCAGCCTTTCTTCTTGCTCATGAATTTTGCCATCGGCGGCAATTACGTCGGCAACCCGTCCACCGCCGCCATCAATGCCGGAACGGTTTTCCCGGTTGAAATGGTGGTGGATTACGTCCGCATCTACAGCGTTACCGACCCCTTTCGCATCGCCGTAAAGCAAAGTGGAGGAAACATCCTCCTCACCTGGCCGACGAACATTGTCTGCCGGGTGCAGGCACAGACTAATTTCCTGTCGTCGGGCGTCGGCAATAACTGGTCTCCAATCACCACCGCTACAAATCAGATGCAAGTCACGCCGCTGTCTGGCGGCGGCCTTTATCGCCTGGTTTCCCCCTAGCCGGTTTTTGTCAGAATTTTGTTTTCCATCGCTGATGGACAAAATACAGTTCCCGCATGGCACCGGTTGCGGGCTATCTCAAACCTTGGTTCAACCGGGGTCTCGGCCTGTTTTATCCTGAAGTCTGCCAGCTCTGTAATTCCGAGCGGGCAACGGCGGCTGACGGCTTTGTCGGCCCGCAATGCTGGTCGCAGGTGCGCTTTATCCGCCCGCCGTTTTGCGACCGTTGCGGCCTGCCCTTCCAGGGCGATTTGACGACCAAGTTCGAATGCACGAACTGCCGCGAGATGAAATTGCATTTCACTTCCGCCCGCTCAGCGGTTGTCGCCAAAACCGCCGTCCTTGAGGCCATCCATCGGTTTAAATATTCCCGCGCCCTCTGGTTTGAGTCGTTTCTGGCAGATTTGTTGAGACGTGAAGCCACCCCCGTGCTGCGCGGTGCCAACTGGGATTTCATCGTCCCTGTGCCGCTGCATCCGCTCAAGCAGCGGGAACGTGAATTTAACCAGGCCGAAATCCTTGCCCGGCATCTGAGCGTGGCCACGAACATTCCGTTGAATACAAAGTTGCTCCAACGCATCACCCCCACCGCCACGCAGACCAGGCTTAAACGTGACCAACGGGCTGCAAACATGAATGGTGCCTTTGCCTTGGCGAAAGCCGCCTTGCCCAAAGGAAAGCGGATCGTGCTGATAGATGATGTTTTCACCACCGGCGCGACAACCAATGCCTGTGCCAAGGTGTTGCGTCAGGCCGGCGCGTTGGAGGTCTGTGTCTGGACGGTTGCACGCGGGCTCTGAATTCGCTATTCTTGCGACCAATGGATACCACTTCGTTCACGAAGAAGACGATTGGCGGCGTTACGCAGGTTGAACCGGCGCTGACCCCTCCGCCCATCAGTTCCACGCAGACGGCGTTCACCAAGAAGCCCAAGCTGGGCACCGGCAAGTCCCGGACCAAAAAACGGGATATTCCCGAGGGCTTGTGGACAAAATGCCCTTCCTGCGAAACGATGATTTTTGACAAGGAGTTGGATGGCAACCTTCAGGTCTGCCCAAAATGCCAGCATCACTTCCCCATCGCCTCCCGCGAACGCATCCATTCGCTCGTCGAGACCTGTACCTTCGAGGAGATGGATGCGGAGATGATCAGCGTGGATGTGCTGAAATTTGCCAGTTACAAAAGCAAGCTGGAGCGTGACCGCAAGGCCACGATGCTCAGGGATGCCGTCGTCACCGGCATCGGCAAGATCGGCAAGCATCAGGTCGGGCTCGGCGTCATGGATTTTCGTTTCATGGGCGGCTCCATGGGCTCGGTTGTGGGTGAAAAATTGACCCGCCTCATCGAGCGCGCCACGGAAGGTCACTGGCCGGTCATCATCGTCTCGACCAGCGGCGGCGCCCGGATGCAGGAAGGCTGCCTGAGCCTGATGCAGATGGCCAAAACCAGTGCCGCCCTCGCCTACCACGCCCAAGGCCGCCTGCCCTACATCAGCTATCTTACGAACAACAGCTACGGCGGCGTGATGGCCAGCTATGCCGCGCTGGGTGACCTGATCCTTGGTGAACCCGGCGCGATGATCGGCTTTGCCGGCCCGCGCGTCATCAAGGACACGACCCACGCGGATCTGCCGCCGGGTTTCCAAACCGCTGAATTCCTGCTGGAACACGGGTTCATTGACGCCATCGTTCCGCGTAATGAGGCCAAGGAACGCCTGGTGAGCTATCTGGATTATTTCGCCAGTGGAAAAAAAACTTCTTAACCAAAGACTTCTCAACCAGAGACTTCTTGACCGCCGGCATGAAAATGCGGCGGCGGACTTTGGAAATTTGATTGCGGTGTCCGGCTCCAGAAATTAGCCTCTTGCATGCTTCTGGCAAGGAGCCGGCAGTTGATTAAGATTTTCAATATGACGAAAAAACCTTTGACGGGCGCGGAACTGAACGAATTGGTCGCGGGCTTGAACAAGATGTCGCGCAACTTGTGGTGGTGCTGGAACCAGGAGGCGCAGGACCTTTTTTACAGGCTCTCGCCCCGCGGCTGGCAGAACATGTTCCATAATCCCGTGGCCGTGCTGCGGGAGGTTTCCGAATACGAACTCCGCGTCCATCTGCAGAATCCCGACTTTGCCGATTGTGTGCGGGCGGTCTTGAAGGAATTTGAAGCGTACATCGGCGACACGGGCACCTGGTGCCACAAACACGCGGCCAAGCTCCACAAAAATCCCGTTGCGTACTTCTCGGCCGAATTTGGTTTCCATGAATCGCTGCCCATTTCGGCCGGCGGCCTCGGCATCCTGGCGGGGGACCACGCAAAATCCGCGAGCGACCTCGGCCTTGGCTTTGTCGGCATAGGGCTTTTCTATCGCGAGGGCTATTTCCAGCAGTCGATCGATTCAAACAACTGGCAGACGGAGTTTTACAACCCGGTTGATCCGTTGAACGTCCCGCTCGAACCCGTGCTGAACCCGGATGGTCGCCGGCTCGTTTGCAGTGTCGAAATCGGCATGAATGCCATCGACTTCCAAGTTTGGCGGGTGAACGTCGGCCGCGTGCCGGTCTATCTGCTGGATACCAACCTGCAGCAGAACGAACAGCATTTCCGCGACCTGACCACGCGCGTGTACGGCGGCGACAGCACGACGCGCATCATGCAGGAGATTTTGCTGGGCGTCGGCGGCGTCCGGTTGCTGCGCACGCTGGGCATCGAGCCGTCCACGTTCCACATGAATGAGGGCCACGCAGCCTTCCTCACCTTGGAACTTATCCGGGAAAAGATCGCCACCGGGAAGGGTTTTGACGAGGCACAGGCACTCACCAAAAAGGAATGCCTGTTCACCACGCACACACCGGTCGAGGCCGGGCACGACCGTTTCAGCCCCGACCTGATGAACTACGCCATGCAGCGCTACCTCTCGCTGCTGCCCGTCAAGTTCAATGACATCCTGGCCCTGGGCCGCGTCCACACCGATAATGCCCAGGAGCTTTTCTGCATGACGGTGCTGGCCCTCAAGCTTTCCCGCGCCGCGAACGGCGTGAGCGAACTCCACGGCCAGATCAGCCGCGAGATGTGGCAACATCTTTACAACGTGCCTGTTGACAAAGTCCCGATCGGCCACATCACGAACGGCATCCACCTGCTCGGCTGGATGAAGGGGCCCGTCCGCCAGTTCTGGCGCAAGAAGCTCACCGAGAGCGGCAACGGCGAGGCAAAATTGTTTCGCGAAAAATTCGGCAATGACTGGGCTTCCGCCATCAATCATGCCGATTTCTGGCAAAAGATGATGGACACGGATTTTGTCTCGGACGAGGAGCTCTGGGCGCTCCGTTACAAGCTGCGCCGTGAGTTGATCGAGTTCGCCCGCCGCCGCCTGCTCCTCCAGAACCAGCGGCTCACGCAGGGCGATTACATCCGCTTCGATCACCTGCTCAATCCCGACGCGCTGACCATCGGTTTTGCCCGGCGTTTTGCGACCTACAAACGTGCGCCGCTGATTTTCCAGCAGTTCGAAAACATTGTGAAGCTTGCCCGCGACAAGCAGCGCCCTGTGCAGTTTATCTTCGCCGGCAAAGCCCACCCGCGCGACAACGACGGCAAACGTTTCATCCAGCAGATCATCCATCTGAGCAAACACAGCGAACTTGCCGGCAACCTCGTGTTCGTGGAAAACTACGACATCCACGTGGCCCGGCAGATGGTCGCCGGCTGCGACATCTGGCTGAACAACCCCCGCCGTCCGCTCGAAGCCTCCGGCACCAGCGGTATGAAAGCAAGCTGCCACGGCTGCCTGGGCTTCAGCATCATGGACGGCTGGTGGCGCGAAGGCTACGACGGCACGAACGGTTTTTCCATCGGTGACGATTCACATTCTTCCGATGTGGCCGAACAGGACCGCGTGGACAGCGCCAATCTGTACCAGACGCTCACCGAGCAGGTCGTGCCGATGTTCTTTAACCGCGATGCGCAGGGCATCCCGCGCGAGTGGATCAAGCGCATCCGCCGCAGCATGGCCACGCTCGTCCCGCAGTTCACCACGGACCGCATGGTCAAGGAATATACCAACAAGTATTACCTTACGAAGTAAGCGGACATTTCAGATCCAAGGCGGACGGGCAACCGTCCGCCTTTTTATTTTGCTCCGCCGGGGAAATCACCTGACACCACCCCCAGTTTCCGTGGCGCGTCCGCATCAAAATCAAAATAATTGCAGGTGATTTCCTCCCCGGCTGCGATATCACGCAATGCCACCGTTACCACCGGCACCATGGCGTCCCTTGGCGCACCGGTGTTGGGACTGGCCGAGTGATTCATGAAACACGCATGATCGCCGCTCAAGATGGCATGGCCATCCCCTTTGTTGATAAAACCAAACCAGCGGGTATGGGCCTGCGCCGGCGGCGGCAGCGCGGCGATTTGTTCCGGCGAAAAATCATGGTCGAATCCGGACTGGAACGTCCAGACCGGCGTATTTTTTGGAACCGCCTTCACGGCGAACAAGCCCGTGCCATGGATTATGCTGGGGGCCACACGGGTCGCTATGAGCATCATTTGCAAGTGATTGAAATACGCAACTGTACAAAAGCCAACATTTTTTCTGCGAACCGCATATTTCGGGCCCGATAAACTCTTTACAGCTTTTCCACAAATCCGCAAAGTATGCTCGTGTTGACTGCAAGTGAAACCCGGACACAATCGCCGCCACCTGCCGCGAACGTTCCGGTGCCGGACAAATTTTCAGAAGCCTGCCAGGCCGCCCTCCAGCGGTCGCAGAATTACCTTTTATCCGTCCAAAAGCCGGAAGGCTACTGGGTCGGGGAACTGATGGTGGATTCCACGCTCGTGTCGGACATGGTGGCTTATCACCACTGGGACCGCAGCGTGGACAAGGAATGGCAACGCAAGGCCGTCAACCACATCTTCTCGATGCAGCTGCCCGATGGCGGCTGGAACATCTATTACGGCGGTCCCTCGGAGGTAAACGCCACCATCAAGGCGTACCTCGCGCTCAAGCTCGCCGGCGTGCCGGCGACCGATCCGCGCATGTTGAAAGCCCGCGCCGTGGCCCGCGCGCTCGGTGGCGTACCGCGCATGAACACGTTTTCCAAGCTATATCTTGCGCTCATCGGACTGTTTCCGTGGGAATATGTGCCCACCATCCCTTGCGAGGTGCTGCTGATCGGCAAATGGTTTCACGTCAACTTCTGGGACATGAGCAACTGGTCCCGCGCCATGCTCGTGCCGCTGGCCATCATCAACCATTACAAGCCCACGCGGCCGGTGACGGTCGATCTGGACGAGCTTTATCCCGAGGGCATCCATGAACGCGACCTGGCGCTCGCCCCGGATCCGGAAAAGATTTCGCTCCGTAATTTCTTTCTCTGGCTCGACCGGCTGCACAAGCTCGCGGAATGGTTCGCCGAGCACAGCATCCACCCGTTCCGCAAGATGGCGTTGAAAAAATGCGAACAATGGATGCTGGAACGCTTTAAAGGCAGCGACGGGCTGGCGGCGATCTTTCCGGCGATGCTCAATTCCGTCATCGCATTAAAGTCGCTTGGTTATAAAAATGACAACCCCGTCCTTCAGCGCGAAGAGATGGAGTTGAAACGCCTGCAACATGAAACCGCTGACGATGTGCGCATCGAGCCGTGCTTCTCGCCGGTTTGGGACTCAGCTATCGTGGCCATTTGCCTCCGCGAATCCGGCGTGCCGGCGGACCACCCGCAAATGAAGCTCGCGGCCAAGTTTCTGATGGAGAAGGAAATCCGGATTCTGGGTGATTGGATCCACAAAAATCCGGCCAAGGTCGAACCCAGCGGCTGGGTCTTTGAATACAACAACCAATGGAACCCGGATGTCGATGACACCGCCATGGTGCTGCTCGCCTTGCGCCTGATTCCCACAGACAACCCGGAGAAACGCGATGAGTGCTTCAAGCGCGGCTTGAAATGGATGATGACCTTCCAGTGCAAGGACGGTGGCTGGGCCGCCTTCGACAAGGATTGCACCAAGAACATCCTCGAAAAGGTTCCTTTTGCCGACCATAACGCAATGCTCGATCCCGAGTGCGCCGACATCACAGCGCGCATCCTGGAACTGCTCGGTTACGAGGGTTGGAGCCTGGGCCACCACCAGATTCGCGAAGCGCTCGATTACGTCAAGGCACAGCAGGAAGCCGACGGTTCATGGTATGGGCGCTGGGGTGTCAATTACATCTACGGCACCTGGCAGGTGTTGCGCGGCATGCGGGCGTTGAATTTGAACATGAGCGAGGACTGGCTCCAACGCGGCCGCGCCTGGCTGGAGAGCGTCCAGCGGCCGGATGGCGGCTGGGGCGAACGCTGCAACACCTACGACGATCCGGTCTTCAAGGGCCAGGGGCCAAGCACTGCCTCGCAGACTGCCTGGGCCGTCATGGGCCTCTGCGCCTTCGATGATCCGGAAAGTCCGGCGCTCAAACGCGGCATTGAATATCTCTGCCGCACCCAGAACGCCGACGGCTCCTGGACCGAACACGAAACCACCGGCACGGGCTTTCCCAAGGTGTTCTATTTGAAGTACGACATGTATCGTAATGCCTGGCCACTGCTGGCGCTCGCCACCTACAAACAGATCAGCGAACGCGCAGCGGTGAAGAAAAATGGAGCGGCCAGATAATCCATGGGCTGGATCCATAAGAAAATCATCCGCCCCCTGCTCTTCCGGCAGGATTCTGAAATAGCGCATAACCAGGCAGTCAACTCGCTCGCGCTCCTCAGCCGGGATGACTGCCTGCTTGCTTGCGTAAAAAAAATCTATGGCGCGCCGGAATTGCCCACTGAAGTTTTTGGGCTGAAATTTCCCAATCCGGTTGGTTTGGCTGCCGGCATGGACAAACATGCTTCCGCCGTGCCTGGTTGGGCCGCCCTTGGCTTTGGTTTTTGCGAACTTGGCGGCGTGACGTGGCATTCTCAGGAGGGCAATCCCAAACCCCGGATGTTTCGGGCCATCCCGGATGAAGCGGTCATCAACCGGATGGGCTTTAACAACTCCGGCGCGGAAGCCGTCGCCCAAAAACTTTCCGATTGGAAAGAATCCGGCTGCTGGCCGGCGCATCCGGTCGGCATCAACCTCGGAAAATCCAAGATCACCCCGCTGGAAAATGCGGCCGGGGATTATGCCAATTCTTTCCGCACCCTGCGCGATCTGGCCGATTTCTTTGTCGTCAATGTCAGTTCACCAAATACGCCCAACCTGCGGCAGTTGCAAGACAAGGCCGCCCTCAACGGGATTTTTCAAGCCTTGCAGGCGCTGAACAACTCCCAGGCCGGACCCAAGCCGATTTTGGTGAAGGTCGCGCCCGACCTTTCAATTTCCGCCCTGGATGAGATCGTGGAACTGGTCAAACCCTGCAAGATCGCCGGCATTGTCGCAACAAACACGACCATATCGCGGCCGTCAACGGATGATTCGGCGCTGAAAAAAATTTATGCCGAGACCGGCGGGCTGAGCGGAAAACCGTTGCGCATGTACAGCACGGAAATAGTCCGGCATCTGTACAAACAGACCGGCGGGCAGGTTCCCATCATCGGTGTGGGCGGAATTTTTAGCGCGGAGGATGCCTGGGAAAAGATCACGGCCGGGGCATCGCTGGTGCAATGCTACACCGGGCTGGTCTATGAAGGCCCGGCGCTGGCCGGAAAAATTGTGAGGGGGTTAAACCGGAAACTTGACGAGGCAGGATACAAAAACATCCGCCAGGCCGTTGGGAAGGAAGCATGACCCGCGACCCAAATTCAGGGGTGTGGTTGTCCGGCCAATTGCCAGTGCTTGATGGCATCCACCGGGTGGATCAGCATGATGATGTTCAGCGTCAGGTTATCCCGCACCCACAGCGCGCAGCCGATTTCCATCATGGCTACCGCCACTAGACTGATGACCGGTTTCGCCCAACGGGCAAAAAGAAATCCCAGGGTCATCATCAAAACGTCGCTCATCGAGTTCATCACACTGTCGCCGGTATACCCCAGCGCGACGGTGGCCTCGCGGTAGCGGTTGATGATGATCGGGGAATTTTCCAGCAGTTCCCACCCGACCTCCACGGACAGTGCGATCAGCAGCCGTTTTTCCACCGGCAACTTGCGCGCCACCAGCCACAACAGGCCGTAAAAGGCGATGCCATGAACGATGTGCGAGAAGGAATACGGGTCGGCTAGGCGCTGGGAATTTTCACTGCTCCAGATGCTGGTCTCCCAAAAACCAAACCGCCCATCCGGCCCGAAGAACAGGCGACCCATCGAAAGTTCGATGCCCGCCATGAGCCCGAGGGCGCCGATGAAAATCAGGATGACGTGCGTGGGTTTCAATCGTCTGAAATGCGTCGCCAGCTTAGCGGTTGCCTTGCCCGCGGCAATGTTGAATTTGGGTTCTAAAGACATCCGGGGTTGAAAATCATAAGCCCATCGTTGAATATCGCTTTGCGTGAAGATGCTCGAAAAATTGAACTCTGCTTTTCCCGCGCCGGTCATCACCAAGCGGCGGATGTTCCTGGCGATGGTCGTGGCCGTGGTCGCCGACGGGCTGCAATTCCTCTTGTTGCCCTTTGAGTGGACGTTTCTGGAATCCGCCGTGGACGTCGTGGCGATGGCATTGACGATGCGGATCCTGGGTTTTCACCTGCTGTTGCTGCCGACTTTCGTGATCGAATTCATTCCTTTTGTGGACGTCATCCCAACTTGGACCGCCTGCGCCGCCGCCGTCATCGCCCTGCGCAAACGTGAACAAAACCGGCCACCGCCGCCATCACCCTCCCCGCCGGGCAAGCCCGTCATTGAAATTTAATCCTGTAATTTTTGCGGATTTCGGCTAGATTTTTGGCATGACGAAATCCGTTTTTACCGGGCCGGTTTAGGTGGTGCGCGACAATATCGACACGGACCAGATCATCTCCGCGCAGTTCCTGAACCTCGTGCCCACGATTCCCGACGAGTACGAGAAACTTGGCAGCTACGCCCTCGCGGGCCTGCCCGACTCGCTGTACCCGACCCGCTACGTCAAGGAAGGCCAGTTGGATAGCGAATACCCCATCGTCATCGGCGGCAAGAATTTTGGCTGCGGCAGCTCGCGCGAACACGCGCCCATCGCGATGGGCTCGGCCAATT
Source organism: Candidatus Acidiferrales bacterium (assembly GCA_035482455.1). Classification (GTDB taxonomy): domain Bacteria; phylum Verrucomicrobiota; class Verrucomicrobiia; order Limisphaerales; family UBA11358; genus UBA11358. Next base: position 9,605 of record DATHQS010000106.1, read on the forward strand.
GCGAGATTGTCCTCGCGGAAAGCTTTGCGCGCATCTTCTTCCGCAATTGCGTGGCCACCGGCGAGCTTTACCCCTGTGAATGCGCCGACCGCCTGTGCGACATCCTCAAAACGGGCGATGTCGTGACCGTGGACCTTGATGCCGCATCCGTCACCGTCAAAGCCACGGGCAAGGTCTATAAGTTTAAACCGCTCGGCGACGTGCGCCCGGTTGTGGATGCCGGTGGCCTGTTCAATTATGCGCGTCAAAGCGGCATGATCGCCGCCAAATAACCGCCTCCCATATCGTGAGTCTCCACCCCGCTGACGTAACAGTCAGCGGGGTTTTGCTTTCTGAATCTTCCTCACTCATAGTTGCTCGACTCCGATTACCCGACTTCTTATCTTCATTGCATGCGTGAACAATCTCTCGAATTTCTAAAGACCCTCGTCAACACCCCCAGCCCGGTCGGCCACGAGACGCGCGGCCAGCGGGTCTGGCTCGATTACGTCGGAAAATTTGCCGACGAAACTTATTCCGATGCCTATGGCAATTGCGTGGCCGTTCTGAACAAAGGCGGTTCCCCGCGCATCATGCTCGCCGGTCATGCCGATGAAATCGCCATGGCCGTCAATTACATAGACGAGCAGGGCTACATTTACGTCCGCAAGATGGGTGGCATAGACGCCGCCATCACCAAAGCCCAGCGCATTATCATCCATTCACGCAATGGCCCGGTGAAAGGCGTGGTTGGCAAT
>DATHQS010000107.1:0-3165 GCA_035482455.1 Candidatus Acidiferrales bacterium
TGCTGGAGGTGCTGGCGGCGGTGCAACATTGCCCGGACAAAAAATTTGAGGTGCTGGAACGGCTGGTGACGAACCATGTATCGACGGTGAGCGGGTGCATCTGCGTGCTGCAACGGTGGGACGGGGCGCGGCGGAAATTCATCGAGAAGCTGAAGGGATTGGACGTGCCGCTGCTGGTGCTGATCATCGTGCCCAAAGGCGGGGGGATTTCGGGCGCGGGCGGTCCGCTGGTGGACGCGGCGGGGACGTTGCACGTGCTGGAGGTGGGCAAGGTGGAGGAGGGCCTGCGCAAACTATGAAGACGCCGCCGTTCCTGCTGCTGGCCGGGCTGCTGTTCTGGGGCTGGTTCTCGGGCTTCCTGCTGGCCGGGGCGATCATGGGGGTGGTGCTGGAGTCGGCGCGTTTCACAAAGTTCCGCTGGGACCTGGACGACGCGGATTTCAACCGCATCTGGAGTTTTTGCGTGCTGCTGATCGTGGTGCTGGCGGGGTACGTGTTCACGAACAACAACCAGGGCAGCCTGACCGGTGTGTTGCAAGGCAGCAACGCTGCGGAGGCGGTCAAGGCCGGCGCGCTGACGACGACGCGGTTCCTGCGCTGGCTGCCGATGACGACGTTTCCGTTCATTTTGGCGCAGGCATTCAACGCGCGGCCGTCGGTGCCGCTGACGGCGATATCGATGGTGCTGCGGTGGCGGCGGCGGAAGGGCGACCGGGCGCTGGCCGGGCATTACCTGAACATCGCGTATCCGTTCTTCATGACCTGCCTGCTGGCCGCGAGCATCCATCCCAACAGGGACGACAATGATCCCAGGGTTTATTTCATCGGACAGTTGATCCTGATCGCGTGGGCATTGTGGGGCGTGCGGTCGCACCGGTACGGAAAAATGCGGTGGGTGATGGCGTTGCTGATAGTGGCAGGCATAGGAGGAGCCGGGGTTCTCGGCTTCACCAAGGCCGCGCACAGGCTGCAGCTGTACAGCGCGCAATGGATGTCCCACCTGTTCGGGGAAGGCCGGCAAAGCCCGACGGAATCCGCGACGAGCATGGGCCGGATCGGAGGGATGAAGCTGTCGGCCAAGATCGTCATCCGGCTGGAGCCGGCGGTGGTCGGGAAGGTGCCGGAGTATCTGCGCGAGGCGAGTTACCGGCGGTATTCCCCGCAGAACCAGTCGTGGCGTGCGGGCCGGGGACGAAACGAGCGGCACAGTGATTTTGATCTGATATCGCCGGAGCCGGACAACACGAGCTGGGTGCTGGTGCCGGGCAAGACGAACAATGCGATGGTGACCATCGCCTGCTACCTGGATGGCCGGTCGGCTGATGGCGACCCGGAGGGCGTGCTGCCGCTGCCATCGGGTTGCAGCCGGCTGGAAAATTTGCCGGCGGTGTCCTCGGTGATCTCCCTCCAAAAAAACCCGAACGGGACGGTGGTGGCAACGGGGCTGGGGCTGATGGTGTTCGATGCGCGGTTCGGCCCGGGGGCGACGCTGGATGCGCCGCCGGACATTGAGAGGACGAACAGCTTTGACCTGCAGGTGCCGACGAACGAGCTGGCGGCGGTGGACCAGGTGATCGCGGAGCTGAACCTGACGACGACGAACGACCTGGAAAAGCGCCAGGCGGTGGAGAGATTTTTCCTGGAAAAATTCAAGTACAGCACATGGCAAGGCCCGGACAAGGTGGGGGACACGAACGGGACGCCGTTGACGAAGTTCCTGCTGACGAGCCGGAGCGGGCATTGCGAATATTTTGCGAGCGCAACGGTGCTGCTGCTGCGGCGGATGCACATTCCCGCGCGATACGCGGTGGGATATTATGTGCACGAGGCGCGCGGCACCGGGTACGTGGTGCGCGAGCGCGACGGCCATGCGTGGTGCCTGGCGTGGAACGACGCGAAGAAGACGTGGGAGGATTTTGACACCACGCCGCCGTCGTGGGTGGCGGTGGAAGCCAAGCGGACGGAGTTCGGCGAATGGTTCTCGGACTTTCGCTCGTGGCTGTGGTACCAGTTCGAGCGGTTCCGGTGGCGGCAGGCGAACCTGCAACAGTACATCATGTGGGCGCTGGTGCCGGTGATGCTGCTATTGCTGTACCACATCATCTTCCGGCGGCGCGGGAAACGGCGCGCGGAGGACAAGGCGGGGAAAGCAACGCCGGTGAACTGGCCGGGGCTGGACTCGGAATTTTACCAGCTGGAAAAATTGCTGGCGGCGCGGGGCGTGCCGCGGCAGCCGAGCGAGGCATTCTCGGACTGGCTGGAGCGGGCGCTGGCGGAACCGAGGCTGAGGGCGTTGCGCGGGCCGTTGCAGGAACTGCTGCGGCTGCATTACCGGCACCGGTTTGATCCGCAAGGTTTGAGCGCGACGGAGCGGGAACAGTTGCGACACGAGGCGAAGGACTGCCTGGCGGCGGTGTTGCAGGCGAAGGCGGGATGAGTTTTGGCAAGACACGCTCTTTGACAATTGATTTCCGCATTTGACCGGGCGGGGAAAATGGCGGATGATAAGGCTGCCGACTGATGGGGGCGTACTGGTTTCGACCATGTGAACACGCCAGAGGCGGCATGCCGAGGACGATGCGTTGGCCTCGTAAATCATCCGCATCAAAACCAAAAAGCTAACGAAGAACTAGCCCTCGCGGCCTAAGGCCACGACGTCCGCCACCAGACACCTGCTATGGTGGATGGACGCAACAGCAGGCATGATTGACGGCGGAGACCGCGCGTTGTCAGTCGAGATCTTATCATGCGGACTAGGCAGTGTGACTCGGGCCCGGGCGCCATCACATAGCAGAAAATATTACCCGGGCTAAGCATGTAGTCGCGGCTGGCAGGTTGACTTGGGACGCGGGTTCAATTCCCGCCGCCTCCACCATTTTTAACTTCGGGGAAATCACCGGGCGAGCCATGGGCTGCCCGCAGGCGCAATAAAAGTTTGAACACAAAAGGCGGTTTGCCATCCATATCCTTGGCACACCCACTTCTTCCGGAGGCTAATAAATGATTTTGAGATTCGGGCATTGACAGCGGGTGATGTGGCCGGTAACAACCAACAAACAGAGGGTTTGGGTCAATCAGAAATAAGGAACATTTATGAGCGACGAAATGAAGCCGGCAGAGGAAACACTGGCGCAACTCCGAAAAAACTGCCAGTCGCTCCAGGAA
>DATHQS010000108.1:0-21933 GCA_035482455.1 Candidatus Acidiferrales bacterium
GCCTGTATAACCGCGTCCTGCGCGTGTCGCCGGAAACGTTCGGCGACCAAAACCGTGACCGCTATGTCCAGAGCAAGGGTCATTCAGTCGAGGCGCTGTACGCCGTGCTGGCGGACCGGGGATTTTTTCCGGAAGCCGATCTGAAAACCATCTGCCACTACCAGTCGCATTATGTCGGCCATCCCACGCGGCACATTCCCGGCATCGAGATGAACACCGGCGCGCTCGGGCACGGTCTGCCGATCTGCATCGGCATGGCGCTCGCGGCGAAGATGGATAATGCGCCGTATCGTGTCTTCACCCTGCTCGGTGATGGTGAACTCGCGGAAGGCTCAAACTGGGAAGCAGGTCTGGCCGCCGCGCATTACAAACTGGATAATCTCACGGCCATCATCGATCACAACACATTGCAGATCACCGGGCACACGCGCGACGTCATGAGCAACGAGCCGCTCGATGAAAAATGGCGCGCGTTCGGCTGGGCGGTGAAAGTAGTGCCCGGTCACGATTACGCCGCGCTGACGGAAGCTTTGAGCAAACCGGCGGAAACCGGCAAGCCCACCTGCATTATCGCCAACACCACCAAGGGCAAAGGTGTGAGTTTCATGGAGAACGTGGCCAAATGGCATCATGGCGTGCCGAGCGAGGCGGAATTGAAGCAGGCGCTGGGTGAATTGGACGTGGCCGAAGCCAAATTGAAGGAGGCTGCTTGAGCGCCCCGGCACCTTCCATGTTCACACCGGCCGCGAAGGCGATGGCGGCAAAGCTCGGCCTCGCAATGGGCCGCGCCAACCTCGAAGAATTCGCCGCGACGCTGGAGGAACTTGCGAAGGCCAACCCGAACATCGTGGCGGTGACGAGCGATTCGCGCGGCTCGGGCAAGCTGGCGCCGTTCGGCAAGGCGTTGCCCAAGCAGATCGTGGAAGTCGGCATCGCGGAGCAAAACCTGGTCGGCATCACGGCGGGCCTCGCTGCTTGCGGGAAAAAATCCTTTGGCGTATCACCGAGTTGCTTTCTCACGGCGCGTTCATTGGAGCAGATCAAGAACGACATTTGTTATTCGGATGTCCCGGCGGTGCTGGTCGGCATCAGTTCCGGCACGAGCTATGGTGCGCTGGGCACGACGCATCATTCGTTGCATGACCTCGCAGTGTTGCGGGCGATCAACAACCTGACGATCATCGTGCCGGCGGATAATTTCGAGTCGCGTCACGCGATTCTCACCGCGGCGAAGGCGGCCAAGCCGGTGTTCATCCGCTTTGGCAAGGCGGCGATGTTCAACCTGCACAAGCCGGAGACGAAATTTGAAACCGGCAAGGCCATCACATTACGCGAGGGCAATGACGTGGCATTCATCGCCACGGGCGAGACAGTGGTGCATGCGTTGTTGGCTGCGGGGCATCTGGTCGAACGCGGCCTGAACTGCCGCGTGATTTCGATGCACAGCATCAAGCCGCTGGACACGGGCGCCATCGTGAAAGCCGGGCGCGAATGTCGCGCGATCATCACGGTGGAGGAGCACATGGTGAACGGCGGGTTGGGTGAAGCGTGCGCGGCAGTGTTGTTGCAGGCCGGGGTGAATGTGCCGTTCCAGATCGTCGGGCTGCCAGATGAAGAAACCGTTCCCGGCGCGCAGGCGGACATTTTCCGGCATTATGGCATTTCGATGGAGGGCCTGAGTGACGCCGCGCTGAATTTGTTGGGCGTTGATGACAAAATCTTTCTCGAACAATTTGAATCCACCGCGTGGCCTTACCAGAAGTGGCGTCACCGCCAACATATCAAGGTGGCGTACCTGTACTTGCGCCGTTATCCGTTGGCCGAGGCGCAAAAGCGCATCAGCCAGCGCATCCGGGCCTTCAATGCGTCCAAAGGCGTGGCCGAATCCCTGACCGGGGGATTCCATGAGACCATGACGCAAGCGTGGATGCACCTTGTCCATTATTCGCTCTGCGAATACGGCGCGGCGGATACCGCGGACGCGTTCTACGACCAAAATCCGCAGCTCTGGGGCAAAAAAGTGCTGCGATATTATTACACGAAAGAAACGTACGTGACCGAAAAGGCCAAGGCCGAATTCGTGCCGCCGGACGTCACCCCATTTCCAAAAAGTAAAAAAACGCCGCCACCGCTGATCCCGTGAACTGCATCCTCGCCATCGACCAAAGCACCTCCGCGACGAAGGCGGTCCTCTTCGATTTGCGCGGGAAGGTTTTGGACAAGGCCTCGCGGGCGCACCGGCAGATCTATCCCCGGCCCGGCTGGGTGGAGCATGACGCGGAGGAGATCTGGAAGAATGTGCTCGCGGTCATCCGCGAAATCGCCGGGCGCAACCGCGGGAAAATTTCCCGGCTCGCCGGCCTGAGCCTTGCCAACCAGCGCGAGACCGTGGTGGTGTTCAACCGCCATACGGGCAAGCCGCTGGCCAATGCCATCGTCTGGCAATGTCGGCGCGGCACGGCCATCTGCGAGCAACTCAAGCAACGCGGCCACGGGCCGTTGATCCGGCGCAAGACCGGCCTGATGGTGGACACGTATTTCTCCGCGTCCAAGCTCAAGTGGCTCATCGCTGAGAAGCCGGACATCGCGAAGAAGCTTAAAAGTGGTGAAGCCGTCATCGGCACGATTGACACGTTTTTGATCCACCGGCTCACGGGCGGAAAGGTTTTTGCGACGGATGCCACGAACGCCAGCCGCACGATGCTGTTCGACATCGACAAGGTGGGTTGGGACGCGCAGCTGTGCAAATTGTTCAACGTGCCGATGAAGGCATTGCCGGAAGTGCGGGAGTGCGCGGCGCAATTCGGCGCGACGGATGTGCATGGAATTTTGCCCAAAGCGGTTCCCATCATTGGCGTGATGGGCGATTCGCAGGCGTCGCTGTTCGCGCAGCGCTGCTACCGGCCGGGAGCGGCAAAGGCGACGTTTGGCACCGGCACGAGCGTGTTGTTGAACATCGGCGGGCGGTCGCGCATCTCCAAACGCGGGGCGGTCACGGCGCTGGCGTGGGTCTGGCGCGGGCGGCCGACGTATGCGTTTGAGGGCATCATCAATTTTTCCGCAGCGACGATCGAATGGGTGAAGAACCAGCTCGGCCTGATCCAGAGCGCGGGGGAAGTGGAGGCGCTGGCGGTGAAGGCGCGCGATTGCGGCGGGGTGTATCTGATTCCGGCCTTCGCCGGATTGAGCGCGCCGTGGTGGGCACCGGATGCACGGGCGGCCATCATCGGCATGACGGGTTTCACCAAGAAAGAACACATCGTCCGCGCCGCGCAGGAGGCCATTGCGTATCAGATCCGCGATGTGCTGGACATGATGCGTGCGGATGCGAAGGTGGACTTGCACAGCCTCCACGCCGATGGCGGGCCGACGCGGAACAAGTTCATCATGCAGTTCACCTCGGACATCACGGGCGTGGAACTGAAGGTCTCCGACCTGCCGGAATCGTCCGCCTGGGGCGCGGCGATGCAGGGATTGCTAGGTCTGGGGATCTACAAATCATTGGACGATTTGGCGAAACTGAAACGCGCGCAGAAGATTTTCCGGCCCAAGATGAAGGCGGCATTGGTGGAGAAAAATTACGCCGGCTGGCGGCAGGCGGTGAAAAGAGTGCTATGAAAAAGCTCCAAACACCAACACCCAAGCTCCAGAGAAGCTCCAAATTCCAATCATACAATCTTGCGCCGACGGTGATTTTGGACTTGAGCTTGGGATTTCTTTGGTGCTTGGAGCTTGGATGCTTTATTAACGAACCCTCAACCAAATCGCATATATGAAAAGAAATCTGATCAAATACGTGCTCGCCGGCGTTGTGATGCTGGCGGCGATGTTGTTCACGCAAACTGTTTCCGCGCAACCGGCATCGAAGGGCAAGATCGCCGTCGTCGTCTCGACGCTCAACAATCCGTGGTTTGTCGTGCTCGGCGAGACGGCCAAGGCGCGGGCGATCGAGCTTGGTTACGAGGCGACCATCTTCGATTCGCAAAACGACACGGCGAAGGAAGCGGCGAATTTTGAGAACCTGATCGCCAGCGGTTACAAGGCGGTGTTGTTCAACCCGACGGATGCAAAAGGCTCCATCGCCAACGTGCTGAAGGCCAAAGCGGCGGGCATCCCGGTGTTCTGCATCGACCGCGAGATCGATTCCACCAACGCGGCCACGGCGCAAATGTTGTCCGACAGCTATTCCGGCTGCGTGAAGCTGGGCCAGTATTTTGTGAAGACAGTCGGCAAGGAGGGCGAATACGCCGAATTGCTGGGCATCATGGGCGACAACAACACCTGGAACCGCTCCAAAGGATTTCACAGCGTGGTGGACCGTTACCCCGGTCTGAAGATGGTCGCGCAACAAAGCGGCGAGTTTGACCGGGCGAAGGGGCTGGAAGTGATGGAATCTATTTTACAGGCGCATCCGAACATCAAGGCGGTCTTCTGTGGCAACGATGCGATGGCGCTGGGTGCGTATCAGGCGCTGGTCACGGCGGGCAAGGCGGATGCGGTTAAAGTCTTTGGTTTCGACGGCGCGGACGATGCCGTGAAGCTGATTGCCGAGGGCAAGATGGCGGCGACGGGCATGCAATTTCCAAAAACGATGGCGCGTCAATCGGCGGAATACGCGGACGCCTACATCAACGGCAAACGGGATTTCCCGCAGAAAATTCCCGTGCCGGTGGAACTGGTGACGAAGGAGAACGTAGCCAAGTACGGGGACTATGGGAAAAAATAAATTCCAAGCACCAACATCCAAGCTCCAGAGAAGCACCAATGTTCAAGCTCCAAACAATGCGGCCTGCAAGTTCGGTGCGGTGTTTGGTGTTTGGAATTTCTCTGGATGTTGGAGCTTGGAATTTGGAGCTTAACCGGGTGTGATGAAACGCGCCGTCCAATCTTTTTTCGCGCTAGTTGCATTCACGATTCTGTGCTGGCTCTTTCCGCTCTTTCACGTCGTGCCGTTGAAGACGGCGACGGCGGAAAAGGCGGCGGCGACGTTCAATGCCACGCAATTCGCGGAAACCTTCTGGACGAATCAACTGCTTGCGGCGTCCGGTAAAACGGTGAAAGCGGAGGTGTTGGTACCGGCGATCCAGGCCGGCCCGGCAGCGGCGAAGAAGAATTTTTCGCGCAGCGTGGGATTGAGCGAGGGCTATTTTTATTTCGTGTCCGGTCGCGGACGTGTGCTGGCGGTTTCGGAGGATGAGATAACGCTGGCGGTGACGGGAGGCGGCACGAATGCCGAGGTCACATTGCAGGCCGGGCTGGTTTTCGGCAATGCGCTGCGGGACGGCACGGGTTTGCTGAACGCGAGCGATTATCCGGACTCGCAGGATTTCAACGACATCGCGGCGGCATTGAACCACATTGTGGAGACGCGCGTGCTGCCGAAACTGCATGAGCAGGCGAAGGTAGGTGTGATCATTTCATTCACCGGCTGCGCCGAGGTGGACGATGAATCCATGGATTTGAAACCGTTGAAGGTGATTCCGATCCAGGCGGAAGTGCAATGAACACGAAGGAACTTATCAAAAAGCTGCAGCCGCTCATCGCGCTGGTCGTGATGCTGGTGGCGATGACGCTGCTCTCGGACAAGTTTCTGACGATTGCGAACCAGCGCAACATCCTGCTGCAAATTTCCGTCAACCTGTGCCTGTCCATCGGCATGACGCTCATCATCCTCACCGGCGGCATTGATTTGTCCGTGGGGGCGATCCTGGCCTTTGCCGGGGCGTTCGCGGCAGGGTTGTTAAAGCACGGGCTCGTGCTGAAGGCCTTTGGCGTGGTGCTGCAGTTCACGCCGTTCGGGGCGATGGTGGCGGGGATCGTCGTGGGCCTGGCGCTGGGGTTGTTCAATGGCGTGGCCATCACGCGATTCAAGCTGCCGCCGTTCGTGGCGACGCTGGGGATGTTGAGCATCGCGCGCGGGTTGACGATGCTGTGGACGGGCGGATTCCCGGTGACGGACCTGGGACCGCAGTTCGGCTTCATCGGTGCCGGGTTCTGGCTGGGGGTGCCGATGGCGGTGTGGATTTCCGCGGCACTGGTCATCATTTTTTACGCCGTCTCCAAACGCACGACATTGGGGCGCTACATCTACGCCGTGGGCGGCAGCGAAAAGGCCACGGCTTTTTCCGGCATCAACGTGGACCGCATCAAACTCTGCGTGTACGCGCTGGGCGGGGCGCTGGCGGCGGTGGCGGGGTTGATCGTCACGGCACGGCTGGATGCGGCGGATCCCAAGGCGGGTTTGGGCTACGAACTGGATTGCATCGCGGCGGTGGTGATCGGCGGCACGTCGTTGAGCGGCGGGCGCGGTTCAATCTTGGGAACGGTGCTGGGCTGCCTGATCATCGGGGTGCTGAACAACGGATTATTTCTCCTCGACGTCTCGCCGTTCTGGCAGCAGGTCGTGAAAGGTTTTGTGATTTTAGCGGCGGTGGCGGCGGACAAACTGGGTACGCGCAAGGAATAATAAACTTCAAACGGGTGGCACGGATGTCGTCCGCACAGTCGGCCAGGGACTTCTGGTTACACCCCATGGCAGCGGTGATTTTCGCGGGATACTGTCAGCCCATGAATAACAAAAAACATTTCGTTACAACAAACAAAGCCGGACTCGTATTGGGTGCCGTGCTGCTGGCGGCACTGTCCAATGGTGTGGGCAACGCCTACGGACAAAGCGTCGTGGTAACCATCCCAACGCCCGTCGTGGTTGCACCAGCCGTCGTGGTGCAAAACGATTACGTTTATTACCCGAGTTACGGGGTTTATTACAATAGCAGCCTGCACCAATACCATTTTCTCCGGGGCGATGTATGGGTGACGCAGCCGGCACCGGAGGGTGTCTCCGTGGATGTGCTGCTGGCTTCACCGTCGGTGAACATGGATTTCCATGACACCCCGGAAAGGCATCATGCCGAGATGGTGTTGAAGTATCCGAAAAATTGGAAACATGCCGAGGCGAAAGAACAGAAGGAAGACCGCAAAGAAGAACATAAGGATGCCGCGCAGGGTCACGACAAAAAGTAGCCAGACTGACGGGAATGCCTCCAATCTAGGTTAAATTATCTTCCGCGTTAGCGTGCGCGTGCCGGGCCAATCCCGGCACGCGAATTTATTTTAAGGGGCCGGCGGATGATATTTCCCGGCAACGTCACGCCATGGTTTATCCTGCCGGTACTCAGCAAAGCAAACCGGGCAGAACACGGGCGGTGGGTTCGCCGGGTGTGCCCCGTCTTAAGTTTAGCTTCGCAAAACCAATCATGTGGATTCCCAGGACTGCGATAGCTGTTTGGCCGTCGCCAGCGGCGCCATCGGGTTGGGCGGGATACGCGGTTCGATTCCCGGGACGGTACTGGGATGCATATCTTCTTATCATCGGGGTGCTGAACAATGGATTGTTTCTCCTCAACGTCTCGCCCTTCTGGCAGCAGGTGGTGAAGGGTGTGTGATCCTCGCGGCCGTGGCAGCGGACAAACTGGGTGCATGGAAGGAGTAGAACAGAAGGAGGGGAAAGGGCCGAAAACCACCTTTTCTAACCCGTGGAATTAGCCCGAAACGTCGGAAGTCATTACAACTCCCGTTTTTAACGCGATAAATTGTTTAATATAAGCAACTTAAATATAATCTTTGGGTTTTGTTGGGTTTAGTTGTCGGAGTTCTTTCCACTTTAGGCGGATTTGCAGGGGTATCTGGGTTCGCTTTGTACGTAGCTAAAGTAAACAATTTCAATGTGTTATGTATTATAAAAGAAATGAAAACGCCCTTGGCATCGCAGCTGCTAAATACGGAGCAGGTAGAACAACAAAACAAAATCAACTTTATGAAAATCAAAAACATCCTCGCCATCACGGCGCTGCTCGGACTCGGTGTTTCTGCACAGGCGATTACGATCACCTTTCAGGAAAACGGCTCCAGTGTCGCCTTGGGCTCACAATCCACCTTTACTGAAAGTGGCGCTTCGCTGACTGCGTATGCCTCTCCCGGTGCCACGCTTTACGCCAAGAACGACGGTCCTGGCGAAAACGGTCTTGGTATCACCAGCGATCCGTCTGGCGACAACGAAATCTGGGGTTCGACCTTCGTTCAGTTGCTCTCGAGCACCTCGAGCGGTTTTGATGTCACCTCGATCAGCTTGGGCAGCGTGCAGCCCCCTGACGTGGCCACCATCTGGTTTTCCCTGGTGAAAGGCTCCTTGGGCGTCCAGATCGGCACGGTCCTCGCTGACGGCTCGTTCTCGATCAACGGTTCTTTCCAGAACGGTTATATCGGCGTCGCAGTCTCGGACGGCAACGTTGTGCTTGGTTCTGCGACCGGTGTGGCTACGGCTCCGGACGGCGGCACCACGGTGGCGATGCTCGGCCTCGGCTTGACCGCGGTCGGCCTGCTCCGCCGCAAGCTCGCTGCCTAAGCGAAACTGGATTCTTACAACAAACGGGCAAGGATTAACCTCCTTGCCCGTTTTGCTTTTTTTAACGGGTGGTCAGCCACGCGAGCACCTGTTGGGCGTGCTGGTTGAAGTCCAGCCGTGAACGCAAGGCCGCCGCCGCCACACTGATCGCGGCGAGATTTTGCCGGTCTTGTAACCGTACCATGGCATCGGCCAGCGCCGGGATATTGCGCGGGTGGTCGATGATGATCCCGGATTTTCCCGATTCTATGAATTCGGTCGCACCATTCTGGCGCGTGGTGATGACCGGCATGCCGCTGGCGAGCGCCTCCAGGACCACCAGCGAACAATGGTCGGTGAAGGTCGGATGAACCAGCACGTCGCAGGAGCGATACAACGCGGCGGCATCGGGCACGTCCACAAGCCCAAGGAACCTGACCTGTGCGGTCAGGCCCAGGCGGGCGGCCAGCTTCTCGAACGCAGGGCGGCGGCTGTCATTGCCCACGATGCATAGCTCCGCCTGCAGCCCGTTTTTTAACGCCCGATCCAGGGCGGCGAGGAGGCAATGCAGCCCTTTTAAGCGAAAATTATGGGCCGTGAACAGCAGCTTCAATTTTTCCGGCGCCGGTTGCCGGGGGGTATCCGCCGGATGGAAGCGTTCCAAGTCCACTCCCAAGGGGGCGATGGTGATGTTGGCGGGTGCCACGGGATAAGCGTCCAGGATCTGGGATTGGACCAGGCGGGAGAAAACCATGATCTTGGTGGTGGCAGTGCGGGTCAGGAGCTGCTCCTGCATTTGCACCAGCCAGCGGCGCTTGAGATTGAACTGTGAGGCGAGCGCATGCACGGAGCGGAAAAAAACAGAATTGCGCGAATTGCGCGAGGCGCGAAAGCCGTGCCGGTGGAGGCCCATGTGCGGCTGGTAGTGGGTGATGCCCGGCATGGCGATGGTCGACAGCACGATGGGTTCATCGCCGCGCAAACGCCGTTGCACGGCGCGGATGAATTTCTTTTCGCCGCGCAGGCCGGAACCGTCGGCACGCAGGGTTTCCACCGTCACACCGGGCATGAAAAAATCGGCATTGTCGCGGCGGACGAGCGCGTGGATGGGATGGCCGTTCTGCACCAGGAACCCGGCGAGGTTGGCCAGGTAAATTTCCGCCCCGCCCCGCCGGCGGCTGAGAGAATCGGTGACGATGACGATGGGCGGTTTCATGGTTTGATGCCAAAGCCGATGATGCGTGGCGGGCTCATGACGGACCGGATGACCACGGCCTGCAGGCCCTCAAAGAAAACGTCGCGATAGGCTTGCTCGCTGAAACGGTAGTAGTCGCCGGGGAAATTATGGATTTGCAGCGTCAGCGTGGAAACGTGCAACCCGCCGAGCGAAGGGCGGAGCGGGCGGGGGATCCAGCCGAGCAGCCGCCGCGCCTTCTTTTCGAACGGGATCACGCCATAACCGGGGGTGCCGATGATGATGACCCCGCCCGGTTTGGTCACCCGGCGGATTTCGGCGAGCGATTTCCAGAAAAATTTATCGTGTTCCAACGTGGCATTGCACAGGACGGCATCGAACCGGTGGTCCGGGAAGCAGGTCATGGCGTTGGCATCGCCCGCCACGATTGAAAAGTCGTTGAACCGCCCGGGGCCGGCGAGGTTGAGGCCGATCTTTTCCTGTACGCCCGCGAGGGCCGGGAGGTTGAGCAGGGAGGAGGCATCGGGCGTCGCGCCGACTTCCAGCACGGAGCCGCGCAGGCCGAGCGGCCGGCAGGTGTCCTCGAACGTTTGAAAAATATCCCGATGCATGCTTCAATGAAACCGCTTGGCCAACTTCCAGTACCAGTGCGCCCCCAAAGAGCGCAGCCGGCCGGCCGGCTTTTCCAAATCGTACCCATGCCGGGTGGCCAATTCCAATGTTTCCGCCGGGCAATTGATCTTCGCGCAGGCGCGGCTGGCTGGCACCGTCTGGCGGGCAGCATTCTTTAAGGCCCGGGCATCAGGCGTCAATCCCAGAAAATGGAACACGCCGGATAATTCCAATTCCGTCCGCCGGCAGAGGTCTTCATAGCGCAGGCTGTGGATGCGGCCAGGCAACTCCAGCTTCATCTCCGCGACCCGTTGCTCATGGAACGTCCACCGCCGGACTTTTTCCTCTTGTGACAGGCCCTGCCAAAAATCCCCATCATGCCGGTTGAAGTGATCTGAACTGGCCGTCACGGCGCAGGGATGGCGGATGATGTGCAGAAAGAGCGCGTCGGGGAAATGTTCCAGGATGAACGGCACCAACTGCGGGTCGGTGTGCTGGAACGGCTTCTTATCGCCCAGCCAGCGCAGGCCGGGTTTCGACACGGGCGGCAGCCAGGGCGTGCCTTGTTCCATCAGAAACTTGATGACCGCCTGGAAATTCTCCCATGGGGTCCGGTCGCGCTGCAGCAGATGGCCGGCGGCGGCCAGCGTGTGTTTCATGCCCTTGTCCGAATCCCATGGATGCACCGTGAACGGCTGTTGCCGGTAAAACTGGTGCAGGATCCAGATGAGATCGGCTTCATGGGCGATGAACACCTCCGGGTGCAGGTTCAAGATGCGAACGAACTGCGAGGTGCCGGAGCGCTTGTTGCCGATGATGAAAAGCGGGCGCATGGATGGCGTCAGATGATGTTTCGTACCCTGGCGGATTTGGCCGGTCATTGTTCGTCTTCCGTGTGCTCGTCTGCCTCACCGCACCTTGAGCGTATAACGGTTGGAGGCGGCCTGCAATTTCATCCGGGCGTTGAAGGCGCGGGAAAGGTTGCGGGAGGTCAGGGCGTCCGCGGTTTCTCCGGCCTTCAGCACCGCGCCGTCTTTCAGCAGCAGCACGTGCGTGAACACCGGCATGATCTCCTCGACGTGATGCGTCACCAAAATGAGCGTCGGCGCATTTCCCGTCTGGCCGAGACGCTGGATGAAATCCAGAAAGTGTTCGCGGGCCGCCGGATCGAGGCCGGCGCAGGGTTCATCCAGGATGAGGACGCGCGGTTTGGCCATCAATGCCCGGCCGATCAACACGCGCTGGCGTTCACCTTGTGAGAGCACGCGCCAGGGGCGGTCGGCGAGATATTCGCACTCGACCTGCCGGAGAAGCTTGCGGGCCTGCAACTTTTCGGTGCGGGTCAGGCGGCCCCAAAAATCGATCATCGCATATTTGCCGCTGGCGACGGTTTCCAGCGCGGGCTCCTTGTCGGCCATCATCTGCCGGACGGAGGAACTGACGAGGCCGATCTTTTTCCGGAGTTCGCGCCAGTCGGACTGGCCGTAAGTCTGGCCGAGCAGGGAAATTTCACCGGCGGTCGGCATGAGGTAGCCGGTGAGCGCGCTGAGGAGGGAGGTCTTGCCGGAACCGTTGGCGCCGAGGATGACCCAATGCTGTCCACGCGCCACCCGCCAGTCCACGTCGTGCAAGATGACCGTGCCGTCACGCACGATGCGGAGATTGTCCACGGACAGGATGGGCCGGGCGGCTTTCAAATCAAAGTTCAGTGATCTCCGGCCAGAGCGGTTTCAAGTCCTCGTCGGCGAGCGCCATTTTTTTGACGGCTTCCTTGTTGCCGATGGAGAGGGCGAGCTTCAGCCAGATGCGCGAGGTGTCCAGCTGTTTCAACTGGCACGCGTAGCACGAGAGGTTGAAGGCGATGACGGGTTCGGCCGGGAATTTTTCCGCGGCGGGCAGCAGCGCACCCCAGGCCATGATGAGGCCGCCGTTGCTGGCGCGGCGCACGGCATAGGCGTGATGAAGCCAGCCGGAGGCGTCATCGGGTTTGAACCGGATCTCAAGCTGGGCGATTTCGCGCGCCTCTTCCCATTGCTGTTCACGCACGCACAGCATCCACCGCGTCTCCAGGACGGCGGGATGGGCGTGGAATTCGGGTGCGATGGCATTGAGTTCCACCCGCGCCTCGTCAGGGCAATCCAATCCGAGCCACCCTTGGGCGGCGTTCAGAAAATGGTTGTCCGGCGGTTCAAGGCCTTGCACACGACTAAGTAAACGGTTGGACGTGAGATTGGCAAGGGAGGAAATGTCCGGCGTGATGGGTCATTAGTGCAGTTGGCAAACGGGGCGGGGTCGGGTAGGTTGGCGGCGTTATGAAAACATTTTTCCTCTCCGCCGCGTTGTTGTTGGGCGTGTTTTCCGCGCACGCCACCATCCAGTCCAAGACCATTGAATATAAACAGGGCGATACGACGCTGGAAGGCGTGCTCGTCTGGGATGATGCCGTGAGAGGCCCGCGCCCCGGCGTGCTCGTGGTGCACCAGTGGCTCGGCTTGACCGATTATGAGATATCCCGCGCCAAAATGCTCGCCAAGCTCGGCTACGTGGCCTTCTGTGCCGATATCTACGGCAAGGGCGTCCGCCCGAAGGACACGACGGAAGCCGGTGTCGAAGCCACAAAATACAAAACCGACCGTCAGCTTTTGCGCGCGCGGGTCAATGCCGGGCTGGAGGAATTGAAGAAGAGCGCGCTGGTGCAAAAGTCGCACATCGCCGCCGTCGGCTATTGTTTTGGCGGCACGACGGTCATCGAACTCGCGCGCAGCGGCGCGGACATCCAAGGCATCGTCAGTTTTCATGGCGGGCTGGATTCACCCACGCCGGCGGACGGCAAGAACATCAAATGCAAGGTGCTGGTCTGCCACGGGGCGGATGACCCGTACGAAAAGGCCACCGACCTGGCCGCGTTTGAGGACGAGATGCGGCAGGCGAATGTGGACTGGGTGCTCATCAAATTTGGCGGGGCGGTGCACAGCTTCACGCAGCCGATGGCCGGCAACGACAACTCCAAGGGCGCGGCTTACAATGAACGCGCGGACAAGCGGTCGTGGGCGGCGATGCGGATGTTTTTGACCGGCATTTTCGAGAACTGAAACCGCGGCTTCATTAATTCATGCGTATCACCGGCGGCAATGCGGCACGGCGGATTCTGAAGGTCCCGAAAGGACTCGATGTCCGGCCGACGCCCGATCTCGTAAAGCAGGCGGTCTTCAACTCGCTGGGCGAACGGGTGGTGGGGGCGAAGGTGCTGGAACTGTTCGCTGGGAGCGGCGCGTTGAGCCTGGAATGCCTCAGCCGCGGGGCGGCATCCGTGATGTGCATCGAGAAATCGCACCGGCATGTGGAATTCATCCGCAGCAACGCGGTGGGCGCGGGATATGGCGAAATATTGGAGACGCGCACGCAGGATGTCTTTCCCGCAATGCGGCAACTGGCGGAGAACGGCGCGCAGTTTGATTTGATCCTGGCCGATCCGCCCTACGGTGAAAAAAATGTGAACCGGCGCTCGGAGTCGTTCGCGCAACAGCTATTGGATGATCCGAATCTGCCGAAGCTGCTGGCACCGGGCGGGCGGCTGGTTTTAGGCCACACGAAGCGGGATACGCTCGAGTTTGTCGCGCCGTGGGTGGAGGCGAAGACGCTGAAGCATGGGGATACATTGATGCGGTTTTTGGAGACACAAGCAACGGATCATGAGACAGGGTTGATTTCGAGTGCCCAGTGATGGCACGCCACAATGTGCCTGCTGTGCAGGCAAACACAGTCGCAGCGCGACAGTGCCCACCTTCTTAAGACGCACGGTGCTTACTTTTTCCCAGGACTGACTTCCTCGGAATGCTTTTCCACTTCTGCGCGGATGGTGTTCCGGAATTTTTCCATGCCCTGGTCGAAGGCGGCGGAGATGGGCAGGACGGAGACTTTTTTGATCTTCGTCTTGAACTGCTTCAGGTTTTTCTCGGCGATGGCTTCGTCCATCTTGTTGGCGACGACGAGGCGCGGTTTTTCGACGAGCGCGGGGTCGTACAGTTCCAGTTCCTTGAGGAGCTGCTTGTAGTCGTCCCACGGCTTGCGGTTGTCGGTGCCGGCCATGTCGAGCAGGAGCACGAGGACCTTGCAGCGCTGGATGTGGCGGAGAAATTCGTGGCCAAGGCCGACGTTGTTGTGCGCGCCCTCGATGAGGCCAGGCACGTCGCAGACGGTCAGGCGTTTGAAATCCGGCATGTATTCCACGATGCCGATCTGCGGGTGGAGCGTGGTGAAGGGATAGGCCGCAATTTTTGGACGCGCACGGGAAATGGCGGTGAGCAGCGTGGACTTGCCGGCGTTCGGATAACCGACCAGGCCGACTTCAGCCATGATGCGGAGTTCCAAGAGATATTCGCCCTCGGTGCCGGGTTCGCCGGGTTGCGCGAAGCGCGGGGTCTGGTGGCGGGCGGTGGCGAAGTTGCGGTTGCCGAGGCCGCCGCGACCGCCCTTGCACAAAACAAATTGCTGGCCGTGCGTGGTGAGGTCGGCCACGAGTTCGCCCTTGTCTTCAATGGGTTTTGCGCTGTTATCAAATTCTTCTTCCTGGCTCAGATCCACCTCCAAGGCCGCAGGGATGCCGCCAGCAGTACGGATGACCGGACGCAAGCCGGTGCCGGTCTTGAAAAGAGGATTTTCCGGTTCAACATCGTCATCGTCTTCGTCATCCGGGCTGGTCATCTTTTTCTGGATGGCCGGGGTGGTGTCCTTGAGGCGCCAGACGAGCGTGCCGCAGGGGACCTTGATGATGAGGTCGTCGCCGGCGTGACCGTCCATGCCCTTGCCCATGCCGCCGTCACCGGGCTTGGCGATGAGGCGCGGGACGTAATACTGCTGGATGAGATTGTTGAGGTCGTGATCGGCCTGCAAGATGACGCTCCCGCCGCGACCGCCGTTGCCGCCGCTGGGGCCGCCCTTGGTGATGTAGGCTTCGCGATGGAAGGCCACGCAGCCCTTGCCGCCGTGGCCGGCTTGGGCGTAAATTTTAATTTCGTCGATGAACATGGCCGTTTTTTAAAACCGGATGCTGCAAAATACTGTCAATTTCGTCCCTTGTGGGAAATAAAAAAGGCGAGGCGTCAGCCTCGCCTTGAAATGGGGTATGCCAATCAGTTCTTGGCGGTGGCGGCGGCCACGATGTTGATGCGGCGGCTCTTCTTATCGAACAGCACGGTGCCCGCAGTGAGGGCGAACAGGGTCCAGTCGCGGCCGGTGCCGACATTCTTGCCCGCGAGGAACTTGCTGCCGCGCTGGCGGATGAGAATGCTGCCGGCGGTGACGACGGTGCCACCAAATTCTTTTACGCCGAGGCGCTTGCTTACGCTGTCGCGTCCGTTCTTTACGCTGCCTTGACCTTTTTTATGTGCCATAAAATTATTAAGCGTTGATTGCGGTGATCTTGACGACGGTCAGCTCCTGGCGGTGGCCGATGGTTTTGTGATAGCCCTTGCGGCGTTTCATCTTGAACGTCAGCTTGTGTTCGCCGCGCTTGTGGGCGACGACATCGGCGGTGACGGTGGCACCGGAAACGTGGGGCGCGCCAACGGTCAGTTTGCCGTCATTATTGACGAGCAGCACGCGGTCAAACGTGAAGGGCTTGCCCGCCTCGGTTTCGAGGCGTTCGATTTCAAGTTTGTCACCGGCGGTGACGCGATACTGTTTGCTACCTGTTTCTAAGACGGCGTACATAATAAATTTTCCCGCAAAGGGTCGGCAATTAAACCAGATTTTGCCAAAGTGTCAATGGCTGTTTTTGGGGAAAAGGGGTTGGGGCGGGTGGTGGGTAGGATACGGGCAAAAAAGAGGCAAAAGAGCACCTCCTCTCCCCGGCCCTCTCCTCCACTCTGTGGAAGAGAGGGAGACAGAGACTGTGGGCGGCAGGAGGCGTCCTTAGATCAGGCTGCTTTGGACTTTTCGAGTTTGCGCCATTGGCGTTCGCGGTGTTTGGTTTCACTGGCCAGCAGCTCCTCGGCGCACCAGCCGTGGGATTGGGCCAGAGAGGCCAGTTCAAACAATTGCTTTGCCAGCAATGATTTAGATGATTTTTTTGCGGGTTTTTTGGCGGCGGGGACGAGATGGGCTTTTTGCGCTTTTTTGAGCAGTTTTTCGGCCCGGAGCAGGGCGGGGAGGTGTTTGGGGATGCCGTCGAGGGCGGAGGCGCGTTCGCGGTGGGTACCGGTCTTTTCGGCGCGCTTGATCTTTTCCCAGTTCGCCCAGACTTCGTCCACGTTTTTGACCTTGGTGGCACCGAAGACGTGCGGGTGGCGGCGGATGAGCTTGTTGACCAGTTCGCGGGTGACTTTTTCGAAATCAAAGGCACCACGTTCGCGGGCGAGCTGACAGTGGAAGACCACCTGCAGCAGGAGGTCGCCCAGTTCCTCGGCCATCTCGTGGTCGTCGCCGGCCTCGATGGCGTCGATCAGCTCGTAGACTTCCTCGATGGCGTGGCGGCGGAGGGTCAGGTGATTCTGCTCGCGGTCCCACGGGCAGCCGGTGGGGGAACGGAGGCGGGCCATGACTTTGAGGAGGTCGTTGATGGCGGGTGATTTTTTCATTTTAAAGAGATTCAAACTTCTTGGGTCATAACACTCGCCACCAACAGTTGCGTGATCCGGTGCAGAAAAGGATAATTGAGCGTTTCAGGCGTGTCGGTATCGAGGTGATAATGCGGATTTCTAAATTCCGAGGTATCCGTCCACATGACAGATGGAATGCCGGCTTCCCAGAACGGGGCATGGTCGCTGCGCAACAATACCGGCAGGTATTTTTCCAAGCCCAGGAACACATTCAAACCGGTCACCGGCAGTTGCGGCAGATAGCATTTGGCCTGCTGCAAGATGTGATTCATGGGCTTGGCCGAGTTGCCATTGGCGAGGAGGCCGAGGAAATTTCCCACGGTGGGCATTTTGATGGGAAGATTAACCGGTGCCCGCTGCGAGTTCGGTTCATCGGATGCATAGCCGACCATTTCCAAAACATGAACGCATTTGATCTGCTTCCGTTCCTGCTCCGCGAGGTGTTTGACGAAATCGAGGCTGCCAAGCAGGCCATCTTCCTCGCGATTGAAGGAAACGAACATCACGGGTGTTGCCGGACTGGCGCCGGCCAGCGCTTTTGCGCAACCCAGCATGGCCGCCACGGCGCTCGCGTTGTCATCCGCACCCGGCGTGAACGCCGTGCTGTCAAAATGTGCCGCCACCACCTGTACTGGACCGCTGGCGGTCTTTGGCCGGGCAACCACGTTATAGAGCCGGCCCTGAAACGAAACCTCATAACCCCAGCTTTTGAAAAGGTTGGCAATGGTTTCGGCGGCTCCACGGTTGGCTTGCGGCTGGCCGACGAAGTGGCGTGGGACTGAAAAAAGTTCAACCCACGCCCGTAAATCCTTTTCGGAGACGGCATCCATCAAGGCGGCAACCGGGGCGAGATGCCCCACTGTTCTGGCCTTGGATGCTTCGCGTACCAACATGATGATTAAAGGATCACCAGATCATCCCGGTGGACGAGTTCCTCCTTGGGCAGCTTTTTTTCGCGGACGGCGGCGGAGGTGAAGCGGGCGATGCCGCGGGCGAATTCCGTGCCGTCCGCATCGCAGATGCGCACGACGTCGCCAGCCACGAATTCGCCTTCGCAGCGGGTCACGCCGGGGGGCAGCAGGCTTTTGCCGGCTTCGCGCAGGGCTTTCTTGGCGCCGTCATCCACGAACAGCGTGCCTTTGGGATGATGGAAAAAGGCGATCCAACGTTTGCGGCCTTGCAGCTTGGTGGGCTGGGGGACGAAGAGGGTGCCTTCATCCGCGCCGGCGAGGATTTGGGCGAGGCCATTTTTCTTCTGGCCGGAGGCGATGACGAGCGGGATGCCGGAGCGTACGGTGATCTTGGCTGCGTCGATCTTGGATTTCATGCCGCCGACGGCGGTGGCGCTGGTGGTGCCGCCGGCCATGTTTTCGATGTGGAAATCGATGTGTTCGATGAGGGGGATGACGCTGGCGTCCGGCTTGCCGAAATTTTCAATGACGCCGTCCACGGTGGTCAGGATGACGAGCAGATCCGCGGGCAACAGCGAGGCGACGAGGGCGGAGAGCTTGTCGTTATCGCCAAATTTTATTTCGGTGAACGAGACGGCGTCGTTTTCGTTGATGATGGGGACGACGCCGCGTTCGAGCAGGGTGACGAGGGTGCTGCGGGCGTTGAGATGGCGTTCGTGGTGCTCGAGGTCATCGTGTGTCAGGAGGACCTGGGCGACGACGAGGCCGTGGGCGGCAAAGAGTTTGTCGTAGACGGCCATGAGGCGGGACTGGCCGACGGCGGCGCAGGCCTGTTTTTCGGCGAGTTCAGTGGGGCGGGATTCATAGCCGAGCGCGCCCATGCCGGCGCCGACGGCGCCGCTGGTGACGAGGACGACTTCCTTGCCGGCCTTGCGCAGGGCGGCGAGCTGGGCGACGAGCTGCTCGAGTTGCGCGGGGTCGATCAGCTTCCGGCTGTCCGTAAGGACGCCGGTGCCGAGCTTGACCACGATGCGGGCGGCGGATTTGAGCGAGTCGCGTTGCACGCGGGGAAGGTAGAAAATATCGGGGTGGGGAAAAAGGCAAAACTCGGGATCCGTGATGAGAGAAGAGGGCGTGGGTGTAAGAAAAAGAGCACCTCCTCTCCCCGGCCCTCTCCTCCATTGCATGGAAGAGAGGGAGATCGGAGCTGCGGGTTTGAGAGCGTTTTTGGGATGAATTCGGCCTACTTTAAATCCGGGGGGGCGAGGGTGGTGAAAAAGTTGTCGCTTCTCAGCGTGACCAGCAGGAGCAGGCCGGTGAGGTCGGCGCCGGATTTCACGTTGGCGATGGGCACGTTTTGGAGGTCGATGTCCTGTTCGCGGTTGTTTTTTGGGTCGCCCAGGTCGATATATTTTGCCTTGCCGACGGAGACGGTCAGCATGTCGATGCCTTTGAATTCGAGGCCGGTCCGCTTTTTGATCATGTCCGTATCCTTGCTCTTGGCGAGGTCGTCCTTGGACGGCAGGGTAAGGCCGAGTTCCATCAGGTTGGTCTGGCCGGCCGTGTTCTTGACGATGTCGACTTCGCCGAGGTTGAAGCGGAGCAGGGTGATATGGAGCTCCGATTTTGTCTTCAAGGCGTCGCGGTCATATTCAACATAGATTTCCGGGATGACGAGCAGCGGCGTGCCGCCGTAATTTGTGGGGTTGTACAGCTTCAAATCCCTGATGTAGATGACGGGTTCCCGGAGGCCGAGGTGAAATTTGCCGATCTCGGCCTTCATGTGGGTCTGGTCGCGGATGCTGCGCACGACCATCGCGCGGAAGATGATGTCCCGCGACAGGAAGAGAATGACGAGGGCCACCACGCCGAGGAGGAACAGGCCCAGCAGCCATTTCAAGATGCGCTTAAACTTCATGTGCGGTGAACGATAGACGATTTGAGCGTGGCGGCCAAACAGCAATTAAATATGGCCGTTTGAAACGACAGATTTGTCAGTGGGACGATCATTTTAACCCGGCCCTCCTTGTTGTTGGAGAGGGAAAATGGAGACCATTTTTGCAGAATCTGTGACCCTTCAAGTCATCTCCAGTCGTGGATTGCAATGGGGAACCACGGACTGACGGTAAAATGCCGGTGGCCGGGCGTCATACTTTCTGGACACGCGGGGGGAAATTCGGCTTACTATGCCGACTTTGATTTTGCCATGCCGTCACTGAACGCAGAAAAACTCGCCCAAGCCAAGTCGCTCGGATTTTCCGACCGGCAGATCGCCCATTTGACCGGTTCCACCGAGGACGCCGTCCGCGCCGAGCGCAAACGCATCGGCCTCGTGCCCAGCTACCGTTTGGTGGACACCTGCGCCGCCGAGTTCGAGGCGTACACGCCCTATTATTATTCCACCTACGACCGCGGCGACGATGAGGTGAAGGGCAATGTCGCCAAAAAGGTGATGATCCTCGGCGGCGGGCCGAACCGCATCGGCCAGGGCATTGAATTTGACTATTGCTGCGTCCACGCCGCGTTTGCGCTCAAGGCGGACGGGTACGAGACCATCATGGTGAACTCGAATCCGGAAACCGTTTCGACCGACTACGACACCAGCGACAAGCTGTTTTTTGAGCCGCTCACGCTGGAAGACGTGCTGCACATTTACGAACGCGAAAATTGCTGGGGCGCCATCGCGCAATTCGGCGGACAGACGCCGCTGAATCTCGCGCTCGGCCTGCAGAAGAACGGCGTTAATATCATCGGCACGTCGCCGCAGAGCATCGAGATCGCGGAAGACCGCAAGCTGTTCGCGGCGATGTTGAACAAGCTGAACATCCCGCAGCCGCCGAACGGCCTCGCGACGAACGCGGAAGAGGCGCTGGTCATCTCCAAGCGCCTGACGTATCCGGTGCTGGTGCGTCCGAGCTTCGTGCTGGGCGGCCGCGCGATGCAGATCGTTTATTCCGATGCCGAGCTGGCGCATTACATGAAGTTCGCCGTGGAGGCTTCGCCCGAGCGCCCGGTGCTCGTGGACAAATTTTTGGAAGACGCCACGGAAGTGGACGTGGATTGCATCGCGGATGTCGGTTTGCCGAATGGTGGCACGATCGTCATCGGCGGGATGCTGGAGCACATCGAGTTTGCCGGCGTGCATTCCGGCGATGCCGCGATGGTGCTGCCGCCGCACACGCTGTCGCCGGGCGTCATCGAAACCATCCGCAAATACACGCACGCGATGGCGACGGAATTGAAGGTTGTCGGCCTGATGAACGTGCAGTACGCCGTCAAAGGCGACATGGTCTATGTGCTGGAAGTGAATCCGCGCGCCTCGCGCACGGTGCCGTTCGTAAGCAAGGCCATCGGCAAGCCGCTGGCGAAGATCGCCGCGCGCGTCATGGCCGGCAAGACGCTCAAGGAACTCAACTTCACGGAGGAGATCTGGACGAAGTATTGGGCGGTGAAGGAATCCGTTTTTCCGTTCAACAAATTCATCGGCCAGGACATTTTGCTCTCGCCCGAGATGCGTTCCACCGGCGAAGTCATGGGCCTGGACGCCGACCTCGGCGTGGCCTATGCCAAGTCGCAGATGGCGGCGAACTCACCGCTGCCCTTGAAAGGCAAGGTTTTCATCAGCGTCAGCGAGATGCACAAGAAGGACGTCGCGGCGGTCGCCAAACAGTTTGCCGACCTCGGCTTCGAACTGGTCGCCACGACCGGCACGGCCGCCGTGTTGGAAAAGGCCGGATTGAAGGTGCAGCGCATCAACAAACTGAAAGAAGGCCGGCCCAACGTGATTGATGCGTTGAAGAACAAGGAGATCCAGTTCGTCATCAACACGCCGAGCGGCGCCGCGCCGCGCGAGGACGAGATCAAGATCCGCACGACGGCGGTCTACACCGGCACGCCCATCGCCACGACGTTGAGCGGCGCGAAGGCCGCCGCGCTGGGCATCGCCGCGCTGAAAAAATCCGGCTACGCGGTGAAGACGGTGCAGGAATATCACTGAGCGCGCAGATTCCCTCGCCCCTCAGAGGGGAGAGGGTTAGGGTGAGGGGTGCCGGATCCCAGTCCGCGTTTGAGTAAAACCCTTTATTCTCTGAAGAAATATGAGCCGAGCTTCCCTGAGAATAATTGTGATAATCGTGCTGCTGCTCTTGGTGCTTTTGCTGATAGCCTTTGCCGGTGCGGGGCTTTTTGCGAGCGGAGGCGCGGCGGGGGGATGACGGTTTAACCCCTAAGCTC
>DATHQS010000109.1:0-11349 GCA_035482455.1 Candidatus Acidiferrales bacterium
CGCCCGCGTCCCGCTCGCGTCCGGCATGTTGTCCGGCAAAATCTCCCGTGCCAGCAAGTTCGCCAAGGATGACCACCGCAATTTCAACCGGCACGGACAGGCCTTTGACCGCGGCGAAACGTTTTCCGGTGTGGACTTTGATGTCGCCCTTGCTACTACCGCGAAATTAAAGAAGCTCGTCCCGCCCAACGCCTCGCTCGCACAATTGGCCTTGAAGTGGATTCTCGAGTTCCCCGCCGTCACCTGCTCCATCCCCGGCGCCAAACGCCCCGCTCAGGTTACCGAGAACATCGCCGCCTCCAACCTCAAGAAACTCCCGCCCGCGACGATGAAGCAGATCGACGCGCTATACACCAAGCAGATCAAGCCGCTCGTCCATCATTATTGGTGAGTGTCTTGATTTATATTTTCATACCACAAGCCTCTGTCCCTTGCCATACTTTGCTCTCATGCATGCAAAGCGAATTGTTATTAGTTTTTTGATTGGCGTGCTTGTAACGCCAGTCGCGGCATTCTTAGCTATTGCAAGCGCAGGGGGAGGGCATGGACATTATGTCTGTGCTAAAATATTTTTCCCTTATGTTTTGCTTGGGCTCAATTCTTTCCCAGCAACAACCATAGGTAGTGACTATCCAGTATCGATGTATACACCATGGATGGTTCTAGCACTCGTGCAATTTCCGTTTTATGGCATAACCATTGGTATTGCCTCACAGAAAAAGCACGTATTCTGCTTGGTTTGTCTCTTAATCGTAGGGATTCACGCAATAGCTTCAGCCATTTGTTTTTCTGGTATCATGCCGGAATATTCATAGGTGAACTATCGTCTGTCATTGCCCGTCGCCGCCGTTCCGCTAAAATGGGCTCGTGAAATCCTCTGGTATTGTTTATCTGGTCGGCGCGGGTCCCGGTGACGCCGGCTTGCTGACCTTGCGCGGCGCGGAATTGCTGGCCAAGGCCGAAGTGGTCATCTGCGACGTCCTGGCGAATGCCGATTTGCTGCGCCACGCGCCCGCCACGGCGGAGATCATCGCCCGCGGCAACCACAAGCGTAATGGCGGCCTCTCCCAGGAACAACTCACCCAGTTGATGATCGACCGCGCCCACGCCGGCAAGATGGTCGTGCGCCTCAAGGGTGGCGACCCGTTCATTTTCGGCCGTGGCGGTGAAGAAGCGGAAGCCCTCGCCGCCGAAAAAATTCCGTTTGAGATCGTCCCCGGCGTTTCCTCCATCACCGCCGTCGCCAACTACGCCGGCATCCCGCTCACGCACCGCGAACATTGCTCCAGCTTCACCGTCTTCACCGGCCATAGCGACACGGCGGAGGGCGCCACCGCCCTGCGCTACGAGCAAATCGCCAAAATCCCCGGCACCAAAGTCGTATTGATGGGGCTGGAAAATCTGTGCACCTGGACGGAATCGCTCATCAAGCACGGCATGTCGCCGGAAACGCCCGTCGCCATCATCCAATGGGGCACGCTCGGCAAGCAGAAATCCGTCAGCGGCACCCTCGCGAGCATCGCGCCGCTTGCGATGGCCAAAAAAATCATGCCGCCCGCGCTCACCATCATCGGCGACGTGGTAAAACTGCGCGGAAAGCTGAACTGGTTTGAAAACCTGCCGTTGTTCGGCAAACGCATCGTGGTCACGCGGCGCACCGGCCAGGCCGGCAAGTTCGCCGACCGCCTCAAACGCCTCGGCGCGGACGTTTTGGAAGTGCCGACCATCAAGATCACCGAGCCGTTGGAAAAGATGGCCATCGTGGACGCCTTGATGGAGATCAATTCCTACGAATGGCTCATTTTCACCAGCGCGAACGGCGTGACGGCGTTCTTCGAGATGTTCTTCCGTCGCTTTAAAGATTTGCGCGACTTGGGCGGCTGCCGCATCGCGGCGGTGGGCCCGGCGACGGCGGCGAAATTGGAAGAATTGCATCTGCAGGTCGATTTGATGCCGACCGAGTACATCGGCAAAAAAATCGTCGCCGAGTTCAATAAGTTTCAGAACATCGAAAACGTCAAGATGTGCCTCCTCCGCGCCGAGGTGGCCAACAAGGAATTGCCCGAGGCCCTGATGGAAGAAGGCGCCATCGTCGATGACATCGCCATCTACCGTACCGTGGCCGAGACCGCCGAACTCACCGGCCCGTCCGCCCGGTTGCTCGAAGAAGGCGCCGATTGGGTCACCTTCACGAGCAGTTCAACCGTGGAACATTTTCACGCACGATTTGACCTGCCGAAGTTGATGAAGAAATTTCCCCAACTCAAAATCGCCTCCATTGGCCCGGAGACCACCAAAGCCATCGCCGCCCTCAAATTGAAACCAGCTTTGGAGGCCAAAGAGCACACGACCGAGGGACTGGTCGCGGCATTGCTCAAGGCGAAGGGATAGCCTGTTGCCGTTTCCGGGGCGCGGCTGTGCCCGTAGGGTCAGCCGCAGCGTGTGGCAAGTCCGGAAACATTCGAGCTTTGCGAAGTGCTGCGGCTGATCCCGCTGCCGGGACACAGCCGCGCTCCGTTACAAACACACCCTAACCAGTTTTGGTTATTCAACCGGATGCGGTTTCCGTCTAGCTTGTGAGGAGTCTCACAACACACACATGAACCGCATCCTTTTTGCCCTCGCGCTGGCGCTTTGCTTCGCCTCCAAACCGCTTCGCGCCGCCGACTCCCTGCCGCTCGCCGGCCAATGGCGGTTTGCCCTCGACCGCAACGACGTCGGCACCGCCGAAAAATGGTTCGCCAAGGATTTGCCGGACAAAATCCAACTGCCCGGCATTCTTCAAGCGCAAGGCTATGGCGATGATATCGCCACCAACACGCCATGGGTGCTCGGGCTGGGCGATGCCTGGTGGAAACTCCAGCCGGCGGAACTGCGCGACCATTTTTCCCAGCCCGGCCATGTCGAGGTTCCCTTCCTCTCCCAGCCACCAAAGCATTATCTCGGCGCAGCTTGGTATCAGCGCGACATCGACATCCGCACCAACTGGAAAGATCGCCACTACACCCTCTTCCTCGAACGCGCCCACTGGCAAAGTACGGTTTGGGTAGATGACCATGAATTTCCCGCCAACAACAGCCTCGTTGCTCCGCATACCACCGACCTTGGCGTGTTGCAACCCGGCAAACACCGCCTGACCATTCGCGTCGATAATCGTACCCAGCTTCCCGCCGCCGGCCACCTGATCGACTCGCACAGCATCTCCGATGCGCTTGGTGCCGCATGGAACGGGATCGTTGGAAAAATTGAATTGCGTAGCAAGCCGCCGGTATGGATTGAGGACGTGCAAGTATTCCCGGACATAACAAATAGAAGCGCTCGCGTTGTCGTCAGCATCGGTAATTTGACAGCCAAATCTGGCCATGGAGCATTGTCATACATCAAAGGACCGTTTGACGCTTCTTCTCAAATCCCACCAAATGCTTGGGTAATTCATTGGGAA
This sequence comes from Candidatus Acidiferrales bacterium, assembly GCA_035482455.1. Taxonomy (GTDB): domain Bacteria; phylum Verrucomicrobiota; class Verrucomicrobiia; order Limisphaerales; family UBA11358; genus UBA11358. The sequence continues at coordinate 3,443 of DATHQS010000109.1, forward strand.
ACAAACGGTAATAAGAAAGAAATCACGTTCGATCTTGAAACAAACTTAATCCGCTGGGATGAGTTTCATCCATCGCTGCAATATTTTACCGTAATATTAACCGGCGACGACGGTAAGCTTGATTCACGCGAAGTTATCTTCGGCCTCCGCGAAATCACCACGCACGACAAGGACATCCTCATCAACGGCCACCCCGTCAACCTGCGCCTCACTCACTTCGGCGGCGATTTTCCGCTGACCGGTTATCCCGCGATGGATGTCGGTTCGTGGAAAAAAATCATCCAAGCCTGCAAAGATTACGGATTCAATGGCATCCGCTTTCACTCTTGGTGCCCGCCCGAAGCCGCATTTGAAGCCGCCGATGAAATGGGCTTCTACCTCCAGCCCGAATGCGGATTGTGGGCTGACTTTGGTACTCCTGCGATGAAGCAATGGCTGGAGGATGAAACCGCGCGCATCCTCACCGCCTACGGCAATCATCCGTCGTTCATCCTGCTCTCGCCGAGCAATGAGCCGCGCAATTACTCGCACTTCACACCGCAATGGGCGGCCACGAATTACGCCAAGGACAACCGCCGACTCTACTCCGCCGCCACCGGCTGGGCGGATCCCTCGCAGGTCACCGGCGGCGCGCAGTTCGCCACGCTCGTCCGCTACGGGAATGGCCAGTTGCGCAACAGCCCCGGCTGGTTTGGACGCGATTACCGTGACGCGCTCACGGACGTCCACATTCCCGTGATCGCGCACGAAGTCGGCCAGTGGTGCGCGTATCCCGACTTCGACGTGATGAAAAAATTCACCGGCTACCTGCAGCCCGGCAACTACGACATCTTCAAATACATCGCGCAACAACAGGGCGTGCTGGACATGGACCATGATTTCGCGTGGGCCTCCGGACGTTTTCAACTCGCCTGCTACAAGGAGGAGATCGAGGCGAACCTGCGCACGCCCGGCCTTGCCGGCTTTCAATTGCTCGACCTGCACGATTATCTCGGCCAGGGCACCGCGCTCATCGGCCTGCTGGACACGTTCTGGGAAAGCAAGGGCTACGTGCAGCCGGAGGAGTTCCGGCATTTTTGCAGCCCGGTGGTCCCCCTTACCAGGCTTTCCAAGCGGATCTACACCACCGCGGACAAACTCGAGACACCGGTGGAAATCGCAAATTTTGGTGCCGCGCCACTGACCAACGTGACCACGAAATGGGCCATCATCGATACCAAGGGGAATGGTGTTGCCGACGGTGAATTTGTCACTACAAACATCCCCATCGGAAAAAGTTTCGCGCTCGGAAACATTTCCGTGGATTTGTCCAAGCTCCCCGCCGCCCGGCAGTACATCCTCGATGTCTGGGCCAGTCCAAACCCTAAAGACGATTCCCAGCTTTCCCGTCTCATGGCCAGCCAGTCGATTCCGCTGTTCCAAAACAATTGGAATTTCTGGCTCTATCCCGCGCAGGTTGAAGATTCCAAGGCCAGCGACGTGCTAGTCACTGGCGTTTGGGCGGATGCCGAGAAGAAACTCGCCGCCGGCGGCAAGGTGCTGTTCATGCCCGGTGCTAGCGACCTCGACCCGTCCAAGTCCCCGCCGATGAAGAACGTCCCCGTCTTCTGGAATATCCAGATGACCGTCCGTCCGCCGCAAAATCCGCGCCCGCGCTTCGATGCCATGCTCGGCCTGCTGTGCGACACGAACCACCCCGCCCTCGCGGAATTTCCCACCGATAAAAATTGCGACTGGCAATGGACCCCGCTCATCAACGGCGTCCGCGCAGTGAACCTGTCCGCCGCCCCGCATTCGCTGCGGCCGATCGTATGGTCCATCGACGACTGGAACCGCAACTGGAAGCTTGGGGTGATTTTCGAATGTAACGTCGGCCCCGGCCGGCTGCTGGTTTCGGCCATCAACCTGGATGGCGAACGCGGCGGCCCCGGGTTGGCCCAACTCCGCCGTTCGCTGCTGGACTACATGGGCGGGGATAAATTCCATCCCGCCGCCACCCTCACTCCCGAACAGGCGCGCGGCTTGTGGACCAGCGGCCATGCCGCCAACCCCAATGAACCCGCCCGCGTGTTCGACCCGGATTTGAACGACGGCAGCCTGCCGGCCAAGCCCAAATCAACCCCCTGATCACTTCTCGGTGATGATCGTGTCCGTGTGCTCGTAGCACGGCGCGCAGCAGCACAGCAGGTGCAGGACATCCTTGCCGGTGTTCCATAGCTTGTGTTTCTGTCCGGGCGGAATCGCGATGGCGTCGCCGACCTTCACATCCCGCAGTTCGCCTTCGATGCGCATCCGGCCCGTGCCTTGCGTGATGTAATAGATTTCCTCGCAGAGCGGATGAAAATGTTCCTTCGTCGCCCCGCCCACCGGCAGTCGCGCCTCCGCCAGGCTCTGGTTGCGGATGGCCGAATTGCGATGCGCGAGCAGTTCGCGGATTTCCGAGCCGTCCGCAGTGATGAAAGACGGCACTTCGTTCAGGTTTTTGATGTCCATGATCTTGGTTCGTTAAAAACTTTCCGGCACCTTGAAAATCTTTGACCAGTCCATCTGGCCGAGCAGCACGCCCGCCACGATCAGCGCCATGGCGGCACAGAACGTCGGCGTAATGGCTTCGCCCAGGGTGAAATACACCCACACTGTCGTCGTCAACGGGATGAGGTTGTTGAACAGCAGCACGCGGCTCGTCTGCCAGTGGCGGAGCGCGGTGTTCCAGAACGCGTACGGCACCACGCTGCCCAAAAAGACGCAAAATGTCTGCACGCCGAGGTGTTGCGCATCCACCTTGATGCCGTTCCTGGCCTCAAACAGCGCATACGGCAACAGCGTGACGCCGGCCATCCACATGGAATTCGCCGCCACTTCCAGGCCGTTGATGCTGGCGGCAAGAATACGGCTTTGGTGGCTGAAGTTCGCCCAGAGAAAACTGGCGATGAGGCCAAGCAATTCACCATGGACGTTCGTGTCACCCGTTTTCAAGGTCGGCCAGAACAGAACCAGCACACCGGACAACGCCAGCAGCGCCGCACCATAGCGCCGGGCGCTAGACCAGTTGGCACGTGGTCGGCCTTCGATCAGCAACGCCCAGACCGGCGACGCACCGAGATACAGGGCCACATGCGAGGCGGCGGTAAGTTTGAACGCCCAGGTGAAGGAAACCACATACGCCGCCAAGCTCAGCCCGCCACGCAGCCACAACGCGCCATACTGGCCACGCGTGAGCGGTTCAAACCGCCCTAGCAGATTCGTGAAGCGCAATACCGCCAGCAAAATAAAACCCGCCAGCAGAAACCGCGTTCCCCCGGTGAAAACCGGCGGCCATGACCCCACCAGCCACTTGGTCCCGGCATTATTGCCGCCCCAGAGGACCACTGTCAGCAGCAGGCCGCCGGCGATGGCTGAATTATTTTTCTTCTCCGACACGGGGCGAAGTTAGTTCAAACCGGGAATATTGTGAATGAAATCTGGCTGGTACTTTCAGCCCACATCCCCCTTGCGCCCCTTGAACGTCAACTCCGCAATGCCGGATTTGTCCAGCTCACCCAGGCCAAGCTTTATCATCCGGTCATATTGCTTCTTGGTGGCGGCGGCGAGCGGCAGGCCCAATTTCTGTTCCTTGGCCAGCTTCAGCGCGATGCCCGAATCCTTGGCGGCATGTGCGGCGGAAAAATAGCACGCGTGGTCCCGTTTCTGCATGTCCTCGCCATCGGTCTGCAACACCCCGGAACGGGCGCCCGTCTGCGAAAACACCTCGCGCAACATCACCAGGTCCAACCCCAGCGCTTCGCCGAGCCCCAGCCCCTCCGCCAGCGCGGCGGTGTTGGCGTTCATCACCATGTTGACCAGCGCCTTGACCTGCGCGGCCTTGCCCGCCGTGCCGATGTAGCGCAACTCCGCGCTCAATTTTTCCAGGACGGGTTTGACCTGCTCGAACACCTCCGGCTTGCCGCCGCACATCAGGTACAGCGACCCCTGCCGCGCCTGCGTGATGCTCGATGCCATGCACGCCTCCAACGACGAAGCACCCTTGGCCGCGCATTTCTGCTCCACCCAGAGGTGGATGGCCGGCGTCACCGTCGCGCAGTTGATGAAAATCTTGCCCTTCGCGCGCGACAGCAGGCCGCCCGTGAAAATCTTTTTCATCGCCGCATCATCGCTCACGACGGTGATGATGACGTCCGACAACGCCGTCACGACCTTCAACTCCTCCGCCGCCACGCAACCCAGTTCCAGCGCCAGCGCTTGCGCGGCCGCGATGTTCACATCATATACAGACGTGATGGTGTAGCCCGTTTCCTTCAAACGTCGCGCCATGTTCGCCCCCATGCGCCCGACGCCGACAAAGCCAATGGTCTGTGACATAATTTTGATGATAAATTTGCGGGGAGAACATGGAACAAACCGCGCACGATTTCAACGCAAAGAAGCCGGCGCTCCCGCCTCGAACATTTATCCACTTTAACTTGAACCTCGGTTTGCCCAAACTCCGTCACATGAAATCCCTGTCCGCACTGCTCCTCACGGCCGTTTCCTTGCTCGCGCTCACCGCCTTCGCCGCTGATGACTATCAGCCCGGCCCGGATTCCCAACCGCAGGCTGGTGTCCCCAAAGGCGACGTCCTCAAGTTCACCCTCGAAAACTCCAAAATCTTTCCGGGATCACGCCACGAGTACTGGGTCTACGTCCCCGCCGAATACACGCCCGACAAGCCCGCCTGCGTCTATGTCGGTCAGGACGGCGTTCAGGACAACGCGCCCGTGGTCTTCGACAATCTCATCTCCAAAAGGGAGATGCCCGTCACCATCGGCATCTTCGTCAAGCCCGGCATCACCCCCGCCGCCAACACCAACGCCGCGCTCGACCGTTTTAACCGCAGCTACGAGTATGACGGCCTCGGCGATAACTACGCCCGCTTCCTCCTCGAGGAAATTTTTCCGCTCGTAGAAAAAATCACCCTGCCCGATGGGCGCGCCATTCATCTCTCGCACAACGCCAACGACCGCGCCATCGGCGGCCAGAGCAGTGGCGCCATCTGCGCCTTCACCGTCGCGTGGGAACGGCCGCAGGAATTCAGCCGCGTGTTCAGCGCCATCGGCACCTATGTGGATTTGCGCGGCGGCTCCCGCTACCCCACGCTCATCCGCAAATACGAGCCCAAGGCCATCCGCGTTTTCCTCCAAGACGGCTCCAACGACAACAACAAATACGGCGGTGACTGGTGGATGGCCAACCAGACCATGCAACGCGCCCTGACCTTCGCCGGTTATGAGGTGACAAATATCTGGGGCACCGATATCCATAGCGGCAAACATGGCGCAATGGTCTTCCCCGATGCCATGCGCTGGCTCTGGAAAGACTGGCCGCAACCCGTCAAATTTCCCGAAACCAAAAATGACACGCTCACCAACATCCTCATCCCCGGCGAAGGCTGGCAGGTCGCCTCCGAAAATCACGGCTCGCTCGATGGCCCCGCCGCCAACGCCAAGGGCGAGGTGTTCTTCAACGATGGCAAACACGCCAAGGGCTACAAGATCGCCCTCGATGGCCAGGTGACCGAGTTCATCCCCGATGCCAAACGCCGCGCCGGGCAGGCCTTCGCCCCGGACGGGCGCCTCTTCGCCTTGTCCGGTGGTGACGAAAAAATCTTTACCTATGATGCCGATGGCAAACCCACCGTCTTCGCCGAGGGCATCCACGGCAACGACATCGCCATCGCTCACAACGGCAACATCTACGTCACCGATTCCACCGCCAGCAGCACCAATGGCCCCACCAAGGTCTGGCTCTTCAAGTCCACGGGCGAAAGACAACTCGTGGACAGCGGCCTGCGTTTTTGCAACGGCGTCACGCTCTCACCCGACCAATCACTGCTCTATGTCGCCGATTACCGTTCGCACTGGGTGTACAGCTTCGTCATCCAACCCGACGGCACACTCGCCGACAAACAAAAATATTACTGGCTGCACGCCGCCGACACCGATGACGACAGCGGCGCCGACGGCATCCGTGTGGACCGTGAGGGCCGCCTGTACGTCACCACGCGCATGGGCATCCAGGTCTGCGACCAGGCCGGCCGCGTCCAATGCATCCTCCCCACCCCGAACGGTCACGTCTCCAACCTCTGTTTCGGCGGCGAAAAATTTGACACCATCTACGCCACCTGCGGCGACAAGGTCTACAAGCGCAAACTCAAAGTCACCGGCGCCAACGCGTGGGACGAACCGAACAAGCCAACACCTCCACGCCTGTAATGAATGCCGGAGCGCCGGGCACCGCCCCGCTTGCGAAAGACCGGTGGGGCGAGACTCTGTCGAGCCCTAACCTTTCTCCCTCCTCGACATACCCCCGTTCATGAACTAATTTCCTCCCGGCTCGATTACCCATCAGCCATCCCCAAAAGCCATGCTCCTCGAAAAAAATACCAAACCCACCCAGAGCGACTTTGCCCGGCGCTGGCTCACGGACGATTACTTTGACCTCATCGTCTGGTACGAACCCGGCGGCGGCATCCACGGCTTTCAACTTTGCTACGACAAACCCGGCCGGGAACGCGCCCTGACCTGGACCCAGAGCCGCGGCTTCGCCCACAACACCGTCGATTCCGGCGAACCGGCCCCTGACGCCAACCTCACTCCCGTCCTCGTGCCCGATGGCGCCTTCCAGGCCGTACGCGTCCGTGAAGAGTTCCTGAAACGCTGCACGCAGATGGATGCCCTCATCCGCAATTTCGTCCTCGGCAAAATCGACGAATTCGCCGCCGGCAAAAAATCTGCCGCCTGACCCTCCGTGGCAAATAGCCCGTCCCCGAATTGACGCCTTCGCCCCCTTTCTCTACGCTTCGGCAAAACGACCGGCCACCGTATGAACGAAATAAATAATCCGCTCTCCCCGCTCATCCAGGAGAACCAGTTCATCGGCTGGACCTGCCGCATCGATTTCGAGCACGCCACCGTGCTCACCAGCGATGACCTGAAGGCGAAGGCCAAGGGCGTTCCCCTCCATTGCTTTCTGCTGGCGACCAACTTCGACCCGCAAAAACCGGACACCAAAAATGACGAGGTCATCCTGCTACGCGTCACCGGCAGCGCGGCGTTGCCGCAGGACACGGAATTGTTCCAGCGCAAGGCCGAGCTCCTCAAGAACCGCGAATTGAAGATCGGCGATGACGACGCGCCCAAGAATGAATTCCAGTTCGGCGGCCTGCTCTGCCGCATCCTCGGCACGTTTTTTGTGAAAGATGGACGCCTCCGCCTCGGCAGCGACATCGAATCCTACTCCACCGCGGCGGAACTCGAGGTGTATCGCCCCATCGGCCCCGCGTTGGAAATCATCGTCAATTACGTAAGCCCGGAACGCGCCGCCGCCGCCGAGGCCGAGGCCCAGCGGCTCGGCCTGACCGCCGCGCTGCCCGCCTTTCCCATCGGCACCGTCCGTTACAGTTCCACCGACCGCCTGCACCGCGGCGAGGCGGCGGACAGGGCCGTGTTCCACCTGAACGCCCTGGATTTTCTTTCCCGCCGCACCGCCGTGTTCGGCATGACCCGCACCGGCAAGTCGAACACCGTCAAGCAGCTTGTCTCCGTCGTCATGCGCACCGGCCGCGAGTGCAACCTCAAGATCGGCCAGATCATCTACGACCTCAACGGCGAGTACGCCAACGCCAACCAGCAGGACAAGGGCTCCATCGCCGAGGTGTTCCCGGCGGACACCATCCGCTACCGCATGATCCCCACCGCCGGATTTCTGCCCATCCTCAACAATTTTTATACCCAGATCTCCGAAGGCCACCATACCCTGCGCGGATTGATCGAACTGAACCGCGTCTCGCGCTCGTCGGACATCGATGCGTTCCTTGCCATGGATTTCGTCGAGCCGCGCAAGGAAGATTTCGAGAACGAATCCAGCTTTCA
>DATHQS010000110.1:0-20674 GCA_035482455.1 Candidatus Acidiferrales bacterium
TTGACTGTTAATCACTGTTATTGACTGTTTTTCGCTGTTTTTTTCCGCCCTTCCCAATCTTGGCCCGCCTGTCGCGCCGTAGCCTCGGCGAAGGTGGACGACCCGTCCCGCCACTGCGGGATCGCCCGCACGAGACCATTCGTATCTCCACAGCCATCGTTCGCACCGTGTGCTCGTAAATCCGGTATCGTAAATTCATAGGCGGTTTAATTTTTGCGTTTTCATTGGTCTTTTTAAAATTCCAAGTTGGGCGGCACCAGGCGCAGATTCATCCGCACCACCCGCGACCGCTTCTCTCTCTCGCCCCGCTGCGCGGGGAGAGAGCCGGAGAGAAGGGTGCCACCCGCGCATACCCGCGACCTGTTCTGCTAAACGAGACTCGCAAATCGTAAATCCGGTATCGCAAATTCATGGCGGTTTAATCTGGTTTAATTCACCTTAATTTTTGCGTTTTCATTGGCATTTTCTCAAATTTCAGCCCTCCGCTTTTCGTGTGGTTGGTGTATTTCGTGGTTAATGATTTTTTTTGCAAAAAAGCCCGGATTCATGGGATATCATGGGATTACGTGGGCGATCATGGTATTTCATGGCGTCCAGAATTACGGAACCACCATCGCCCAACTCTCCTTGGCGACTTGTAGGAGCCAACGTGATGGTGGCCGTCTGCCAGGATCTCGGTGCCTCGGTGCCTCGGTGGCAACTTCCATTCTTCATTCTTACTTTTTCATTCTGCATTCGCCCACGCTATCACACCCTTTCAAAACCTGTATTTCTCCCGGGAATGTAGAATGCAGATTTATGCCATTTATTTTCATTTTTCGGGAGTGGGAAGGGGGTCCGACCAAAAAAGTTCCGAGAAATTCATTATCCCATTGTAAAGATTAGGGATAATTGGTGTGCAAAAAAATTAGTCGTTGGTCAAATTCGCGGGTTTGCAGGGGAATATGACGATTTTTGAAAACCAAAAATTAGGGTGCCAGCCGCCCGTCCTCCGCCCCGGCAGGCTGATGCTTGGAGGTTGGAATTTCTCTGGAGCTTGGATGTTGGACGCTTGAAGCTTTGCACCCCATCTATCCTCTACCCTCGCCGCTTCCGCGGCTTCGCTGCCGCCAATGCAATGGCCCGGCGCGCCCACACCACCAGCTCCTGCGGCTGCTCCAAAACCTCCGGCGGCACCTCATGATACGCCATCGCCATCACCTTGCCCTTCATCTCATACGTGAACGGCCCCATCCCGCGCGACGTATAATCTGCCTGCGACCGCTCATCCGTTTTGAAGAACAACCTGCCTTCATCCAAAATCCCGAAAAAATGGTCACCCGAATAGATCCCATGCGCGCCGAACATCGCCTTCGCCCGCAAGTCAGGCAGCGCGCTCAACTGGTCCAGCACAAATTCCTTGAATGAGTCATCAGGCATTTGAAAAACAGTGGTTAAATGATTCAAGGCATCATACCGCCACCCCGCCAAAATTCAACATTGCCCCCGGAGCGCGGCTCTGTGAGCCGCAGGATCATCCGAATTGCTGATCCGTGTGGATTTCTCCACCGCTTGGCGAACGCGTCAGCGTCTTTGACTGCGGTAGCCCTCCCTGTCGCGCCGTAGCCTTGTGGCCATCCTCCACCTTCTATCCTCCATCCTCGCCCGCCCCTCACATCCCTCCCACCGCCTTCGCCACCGCCTCGCTCAACTGTTCCCCGCGCAGTTCCTTACCAATGATGATGCCATGCCGGTCCAGCAGATAATCCATCGGGATGCTGTGGACACCGTACTTGGTCGCCAGCTTGTTCTTCCAGCCTTGGCCGTCGAAAAACTGCGCCCACGCCATGCCATGGGCCGGCGTAAAATTCATCAGCGCCGCCTTGTCGTCATCCAGGCTTATGCCGATGATGTCAAAACCCTGCGCCCGATATTTATTGTACGTGGCGATCACGTTCGGCATCTCCGCCTTGCACGGCCCGCACCACGTCGCCCAGAAATCGATCATCGTCACCTTCCCGCGATAACCCTGCACCGACAGCGGATTGCCCGCGACATCCGTCTCGCTGAACCCCGGAAACTTCTGTCCGACCTCCAGCCCCTCCGGGATGCTCGGGTCCGGCTCGGAACTTTCCTTTGCATTTAATTTCGTCAGGGACAACGTCGCCCCCTGCGCCGCCATCGTGCCGGGAAAATCCCGGGCCACCTTGACCCAGATCGCGCGCGCGCGCGCCGAGTTCGTCAGGCCATCCGCATAGATGTGCGCATCCAGCAGGTAGAGCCGGGCCAGTTGCTCGCGGTTGCCGTCCGTCTGGTGTTTGACGATGAGGTCGTTGATCGCCTTGAGATTTTCCTCCAGGTCCGTGCCGGAAGTTGTTTTGGCGTCGAACTTGGCTTTCAGATCCGTCGTGACCTGCGCCAGCTCCGGCGCAAAATCCACCTTCTCCGCCTTCTTCGGCGCCGCCGCCGGTGCCGGGGTTTGCGCCGAAACCGTCTGGCTACCGATGGCCAGCACCACGCCCAGGCAGAGAGCCATGCCCAAACCCTGTGAGATAAACCTTTTGGTAACCATGGATTTCATGCCGCCAGCTAACCACCATCCGCCCCGTTCCACAATAAATTTCAAGCCGCCTTCTCATCCCGGAGCGCGAGTTGTCCCAACTCGCAGCACATCGCCTGCAACCCACGCGTTGAACTGTGATAAAGCGTCTACGGACTTCCTCTCCCCGCCAAACGGGGAGAGGAGCGAGGTGAGGGGCCAATTCAATCCGGTGGAGCAGGGGAACGTCCCGGAGCGCCGGTCTCCGACCCGGCGTGTTCCTCCATCGCTAGCCCAACAACCTCACCGAACCGGCGGCAGCCCCAATAATTGTAGCAGCCGACGTAAGGAGGCTCGAACCGATGGTTTGATTTCAAATAAAAAATGAATTTCAAATCTCCAATAAACGCAGAGGCGCAGAGAACACAGAGAATCGCAGAGAGAAATATAATGAATGTGACGCAGTCACCTCCGCGCCCCTCTGCGTTCTCTGCGCCTCTGTGTTTTTCAGGTTTGGTTCCTACCCCCTCGCCACGCTCGTGCCATAAAGCACCTGTCCCTTGTCATCGATCATCCGCACCTCCAACGTATCCGCCTGCAACGACGCCGTGATGAACCCGGAACTGCCCAGGCCAAATTTTGTGTGCTCCGTGTGTTTGATCTTCACCCGCGGCTTGGAGCCGCCGCCCGTGCAGAACAGGTTCACCTTGCCCGCTTCCAGGTGCTGCAGGTCGTGGTCATGCCCGTTGAAATACGCCTGTACGCCGTACTTCTCCAGCAGCGGCAGGATGTGTTTCACGATGTACGGCGTGTCGCCATGCTGCCCGCCGGAATAAACCGGATGATGCGCGATGACGATTTTCCACGGCGCGGTGGAGGCCTTCAACGCCGCCTCGAACCACGCCACCTGTGCCGGCACATCCTCCGCCTTGACCTTGCTGTGGAATTCCGCCTCGTCGTCGTCGAGTTTCGACATCGGCGTCGTATCGAGGTAAAAGAAATCCGCCACCGTCGTGTCGTCTATGCGCTCCGTGCGCGTGTAATACCGCGCCGGCATGTTCCAGCGCTGGCTGGTCTGGCTGTAATCGATCTGCGCGTCGCAATTCCCATGATAATCGTGGTTGCCCAGGATCGCCTGCCACCGCACCTGCAGCGACGGCGCCGTGTACACCTTTTCAAACGAACTCTGCCACTGCGGATCATCCACCGACTTCACGCCGTCCTCGTAAAAATTATCACCCACGGCGACGATGAACTTCGCAGCCATCGCCTGCGCCGCGCTGCCCATCTGCGTGGCCACATCCATCCGGTCCTTTTCCCCGTTGCGGCCCCAGTCGCCGACGAGGAGGAAATTCAGCCCTTCGCCCTTCGCCTCCGCCGCGGACAGCGTGCGCGGCAGGAAGAACGAGCCTGCGGCCGCGGCCTGCGTGGCCACGAACAGGGTGCGGACAAATTCACGACGTGTTTGCTTCATGGTGTGGGCGTTTGGGTTGGTTTGAGCGGCGTGGCCTTATAGGCCGTGTAATCCGCCGGCAGTTCAAACAGCGCGGCGTCCAAGGGATCCACCTTGGCGGAGACGAGCGTATTGGTGCCCTTTTCGCCATCGGCGGAAACGACTACCCGCACCACCATGCCCGGCAGCCGGCCCATTTCCGGCTGCCCGTTGCGATGCGCGCCGTCGCGGTTGTAAGCATCCACCTTCGCCAGTTCCGGCTGGATCAGCTTGTAGTTGGGATAATCCTTCGCCACCCACAGCGTCTCCTCCAGTTTATGGCCGCCCGACCACGTGTAGATTTCCGTGTCCAGCCCGTCGATTTTTTCGGTCTTGCCGGTGGGCACCGCCGGGACCGGCAGGGCGTCCATGTCCAGCGCGTTGGTGCCGGCGGCTTTTCTCCTGGTTTCGGCGAGCTGCTTCAGTTCCGTCCCGGTCCGTTTGATGTAGGTCTTGGTCGCGGGCATCAGGGTCAGCGAGTCGCGCGTGCCCAGGTCCACGATCACAAATATCGCATTCGTCCCCCTTTCCACATCCAGGCGCATCTTGTCGCCGTGGAGTAGTATGCTCAGGTCACGAAAATGTTTGCCGTCGTCGGCCTTTTGCTGGAGCGCCAAGTCGGCCCGGCTCGCGGTGAGCGAACCCAGTAAAGTCAGACAGATAAACAGATATTTATGCATCGGCGTTATAACCATGATTTAAATCGGCCGGTAATTTAACCCGCCTCCGCCCAATCCAAAACAAAAACTTTGTGAAGTAATGGTGACAACCCCTTGGAGCGCCTGCCAGTCCGGCTCGGACCTCCGACCCGGCATAGCGGTTTGAAATTAAGCTCGCGCAGACCGTGGCATCCAACTGGAATCAAAGCTTCCAAACCGCCCATAACCGGCCCCCTCTCCTCCAATGGTAATTGGAGGAGAGGGTTGGGGAGAGGAGGTGCTTAGTTTAAATCCACTTCTTCGGAGCCTGGATTAACCGGTCAGGATTCGGCGGCAGATAGCGGTGGTTTTCAACTTTCCGCACCACCGCCACGCACCCGGTCCGCCGATGCAGTGCATTCCAGATTTCCAGCAGAATTCCTTCACGATTTGTCCGCCATTGACGGTTCCAAAAACGCATCTCTTCAATTCCTTGGGCGGCCAGATATTTTTCGCGCTCAATATCATGCTGCCGTTGCTCTGGGAATCCGTGCTGGGAGCCGTCCAATTCAATGGAGAGTTTTGCGGTCGGGCAAAAGAAATCCAACCAGTAGATGCCAAGTGGGTGCTGCCGGCGAAATTTGAATCCGGCAAAGCGCCCGGCTTTAAGTGCGCCCCACAAGTCTTTTTCCTCGTCCGTTTGCCTGCGGCGGAGACGGCGGGCATTGGCGGTCGGATTCATTGGTTGAGGATAAAAAGCGCGCTGAAAAATGGCAAGCGCCCCTCGCCCTAACCCTCTCCCCGCTCAATCGTGGGGCGAGGGAACCGGACATCGTCGACCGTTTGCTGCGCATCGCCTAGTCGGGTGTCTTCGGATTACCAAGCGCTCCGGTCTCCCTCTCCTCCAATCCCATTGGAGGAGAGGGCTGGGGAGAGGAGGTGCTTAGTTTTCTCAAAAATTAAATCACACGCGTGCAAACGAATGCCTACTGCCAGCTTAAAATATTATCTTTGTTCGGCGCCTCGTTCGCCGGCTTGCTCGCATCCGCCTTCCCATCCGGACCCAATGACCAGGCCATCACCTTGCCATGAAACTCAAAGGCATCACTGGTGCCATTGGTATCTGAAAAATTGACCAGGCCATAAAACCCGCTTGTCCCTGAGTTTCCGGAAACCAAATGATTCCGGTAAAACGCATCACGACAATTGCCGTCCCCGCTTAAGTCCATGCTGATGATGTACGGATTTCCCCACGGATCCCGGTAAACACCATCGTTGCCCACGCCACGGCTTTTGTTGTCGCCGCTTAATTTTGCGTTCAGAAATTTGATCTGCTTCGGATTCAAATTGTGGTTGTTGTTGGCCGATGGTGTCCCATTCGGAAATATCTGCATATCCATGAGTATCGCCACTACTTCAGCATTCACAGGTATGACCACTCCTGGCTTCAGTGCGGCATCGAGCAACGGCCCGCCATAGGTCAAGTCATCCTTCCGCCCCAAGGCCGCGGCTTCATCGTTGGTCGGTATCGGATACCGGCCATATTCAGTTTGATAAGCATTGATGGCATTCACGATGTCTGCCAGTTCGGTCCTCACTTTGCTAACCGGACGTTCCGGTCCTGGATACACAACTGGAAGTAACATTGCCACCAGAAAAAAAAGAATGACCACAACCACAAGTCCTTCCATACACGTGAGTGCATGGTTACCCCGTCTTCCCGGTTGAAATAAAATCTTCATGGTTCCTTCTAGGATGTCCCTGCGGCTTCACACTACTGTTAAGCCACTTCGCCAGATTCGCAAATAAAAAACGGGAATGAGCCCGTGCCTGCCTCACCCCGCACCCCAGCTCCGCCACAGGTTTTTCACCGGCTCCAGATCGCACCCCGCCGGCACCGCCAGCCGGTACGCCGCCTGGCTGTAGAGCGCCGACAACTGCCGCAGATCCGACACCATTCCCGGGTAGCGCTCGCCCAATTCCGCGCAAAATTCCCGCGAAGTCTGTTCCGGACGCGGTTTGACGCCCTGTTCCTCCGCCCACGCCTGCAACGCCTCATAACTGTAAAGCACCAGCTGCTCCTTCGACCACGAGGTGTGTTCCCCCTTCAAAAACGGGTTTACAAACGAAGCAAACCGCCGCCTGGCCGGAGATGGCGCTTTCACCACCGCCGGCTGCCGGGTGCGTGAACCGCCTTGAAACAGGTCCCGGAAAAATTTCATCACCGCATCGTAAATCGACCGGAGGATTTGCCCGAGCAACACCCGCCGCCGGTAAATCCACCAGCCCGCCAGCAATATCAGCCCCAGCCAGAACAGCAGCTTGAACCAGCGAAAGATTGACGACGACGAATCCTCCCCGCTGGATTGCTGTGCATCCTCGCCCGGTTTTTGGACTCCGTCCGGTCGCGGGGTGGGGGTTTGCCCGGAACCCGCTTCGGGCTTGCCATCCTTGGCGGTGGTTTGCGGCGGTTCATTTCCGGGATTGGGTTTCGCCTCGTTGCCCTGGCGTCCTTCGCCCTTGCCGTGCGGACTCAACCGCATCGCATAGTCACTGGCCTGCCGCAAGGTGTGATCCACCCGCTGGCTGAAGCCCGCCCACGCCGCATTCACCCCCGGCCGCGGCAAAAATAACGCGCCCACCAAAACAAACAGCGCTACGCCGATGCCCAACCGGATCCACCCAAAGGCGATCATCGGCGGCATCGGCAGATAACGCTGGCGCAGATAACGGCGCAACCCCAGAAAACTGGTCGTCAGCAGCAGCCCCGCCGCCGCCGCCACATACGTGAACAGATAATAAAATCCGCCATGGTCATCGTGCGGCAACAGCACTTGCCCGAAACCAAACAGCGGCAGCGCCCCGATCGAGAAATACACCACCCACAATCCCGGCGCGTGCGTCTTCGGTGGCACGTCATCATCGCGTACCAATTTCGCCGCCGGTTTTTTAAGCGACTTGTTTAGGGTCAGCTGGAAACTTTTGGCCTCCACCGCGGTCTGCAGCAGCCCGCTGCCGGACGCATCATCGTCGTCCTCGATCACCGTGCAATCCCACGTCAGCTTGTGCGCGCACCACCACACGAGGCCCAGCAGGAGCAGGCCCAGCAGAATGAACGAGGAATGCACCGTGAGCATGTACAGCCCGGTGGCCACCGCCAGAAACGCCCCGTAAATGAACGCCTGCTGGTCCGTCTGCTCGATCCCGATCCGCGCCACCAGCACGATGGCCATGATGAACCAGAACATCACCCAGCGTACGCCGCTCACTTCCGCGTTCTTGAACAACACATCGATCAGGAAATAGCACAGGCTCCCCACCAGCAGCATGATCAGCACCGGGCTGATGCTTACCACCAGGTGGTCCGCCAACGTTTTATTCGGTTTGCTCATTGCCATGGCTCACCTCACGATCGCCGCCGCGCACAGGTTCATGATGGATTCTTCCGAGTTCACCAGCCGGAAATCAATGCCGTGCGTCAGCAGCAGTTCTGCCCACTCCGGCGGCTTCGCCCAGTCCGGCACCGGATCCTTGTCGAACGCCACCATCACCACCGTCACCAAAAAGCCGCGCCGCACCATCTCGCCCAGCGCGATGGCGACGGGTTCCGTCACCTGCCGCAGCACCGGCACCACCGTGGCGTCCCGCGGGATTTGCGAGATCGCCGCCGCCACCATCTCGGAAAATTCCAGCCCGTCCGTGTGCTCCAGCCGCGCGAGCGTTTCGAGGATCTGCTGCATTTTTTCCAGGCCCTTGCGCGTCTCCACCCGCACCGGCCGCAACCGGTCGTTCTCCAGCAGATCGGCCGCCCGGCTTTCCGCGGCGTCCCGCGTCAAAAATTCCGCCCGCCAGCCCTCTGCGCGGATGCGGTCCGCCGCATCCCGTCCGTTGCTGATTAATCCCACCTGCTGCCCCATCAGGTAGACCGCGTTCGCCAGCGAAGCGACCGTGACAATGGCCAGCTCGGCCGAGGTCTCTCCGCCCGTGCCATGAAAACTGTTTGTGTGAAAATCCAGCAGAAAGGTCGCGCCCGCCACCCGCGATGTCTCGTAGATCCGGCTGTGCAGCTCCTGCGTCCGCGCCGTCGCCCGCCAATGGATGCGGTTCAACGGGTCGCCCATCTGATACGGCCGCACGCCTGCCAGCCGCGTCGGGTCCTCGAACAAACGATGCACCACCCGTATTTCACCCATAGGTCGGCGCGAGGCGAGGCTGTAACCTTCCAGCTCCAGCACCTTCGGCAGCACCAGCGCAAAATGCGGCTCGCTCGCCACGCGAAAACGCCGGTGCAAACCGAACACGTCGCCCGTCTCCAGCAGCACCGGCCCCAGTTGATAATAGCCGCGCGTGAGAAATTCGACGCTGTACTCCAGCTTGGCCGTCTCGCCGGGCTTCAGCCGCACAAGTTGCAGCCGCGCCCCGTCGACCTTGACCCGCTGCGACTGGTTCGTCATCGTCGCGTACGCCAGCGAATCCTCCAGGATCAGCCACGGGACCGTCAGCGACCCCCGGTTTTGCACCTGCACCGCGATGTCGATGCTCTCGCCGATCTGAAAGATTTCCCCGGTGGCCTGCCGGCCCACTTCGAGCTTCTCCGTCCATGCCCGCGTGAAAAACCGGCTCAGCAGCAGGATGCCCAGCAGCACATACATCGCGTACACCAGGAAGCTGAGATTCAGGACCAGCCCCAGTATCAGGATCGCGAGCGTGCCGAAGATCCATTTCATTGGTTTATCTTGCGAAACCTTCCGCCGGCATCTGCGGCACCGGCACGGTGTTCATGATCTCCTCCAGCACCACCGGCACCGTCTTTTTCCGCAACCGGCTTTCCGGCCGCAGGATCAGGCGGTGTCCCAATACAAAATTCGCGATGTGCTTCACATCATCCGGCACCACGAAATCAAAACCCTGGATCGCCGCGAACGCCTGCGCGCACCGCATCAGGGCCATCGACGCGCGCGGGCTGCCGCCCAGCATGATGTCATAATGTTCCCGCGTCGCCGCGATGAGCTGTACGATGTACCGCGCCACCTTTTCATCCACGTACACCTGCCGCACCGCCGCCTGGCACGCCAAAATCTCCTCCGCGCTCGTCACCGTCTCCAGCGTCTCGATCGGATGCTGTAACATCAGCCGCTGCAACATCGCGACCTCGTTCTCGAATTGCGGATAGCCCAGGCTCAGCCGCACCAGGAACCGGTCCAATTGCGCCTCGGGCAAGGGAAACGTGCCTTCATGATCGATCGGGTTCTGCGTCGCGATCAGGAAAAACGGCGGCGTCAGCTCATAATTGTTTCCGTCCGCGGTTACCTTGCGTTCCGCCATCGCCTCCAGCAACGCCGCCTGCGCGCGCGGCGTGGCCCGGTTGATTTCGTCTGCCAGCACGATCTGCGCAAACAGCGGCCCCGCCCGGAACTCGAACTCCGTCGTCTTTGGGTTGAAGATGGAACTGCCCGTGATGTCGTTCGGCAGCAGGTCCGGCGTGCACTGGATGCGCTTGAAATCGCACCCGACGCTCCGCGAGAGCGCCCGCGCCAGCATCGTCTTCGCCACGCCCGGCACATCCTCCAGCAGCACGTGCCCCTCGGCAAAATACGCCATCACCGTCAGCCTGACCCCTTCATGCTTGCCGACGATCACCTTCTCGATGTTTTCGATGAGCCGGGCGGCGGTGTTCGCCGTCGGCGAATCGGTGGCCTGCCGCGTCTCCTGGCTCATCCCCATCGGGCTTTCCCCCGGCTGCGTCTGCCGCACCGGCAGCATGTGTTTCGAGCCGCAATGCGGGCAGTTGATGTCGGTCCCTTGGGTTGCGTTCCCGGCCATGAAAGGCTTGCCACAATACGCGCAGGTGAGTTTCGTCATGATGGACAATTGCATTAAGGTTGGTCGTGTCGCGATGGTTGCGCTTACAAGGAAAAAACGCAAGCGGTGAACCCGTTGCGTGATGTCGAAAAGTGTGCGGCTGAATCCCCGCCCATGTTATTTCTGCATCGTATCCCCATGTTCCGTATCGCCCGGATGTTCCCCGTGGTCCACGCCGCCCGAAGGCTCGCCGTGAACCCGGTTGATGGGGGCGCACCCCGAGATGCCCAGAACGCACACGGTCAGAAGTAACAGGATTAATTTCATGTTCATATGTATTGTCAACCCGCTCAACCCTTCCTCATCCGGCACGAATCCGCAACCGGGTTTTTGGACCGGGTGCCGGATCAGGCTCAATGGATTTTGGCGTGACGCGGGGCTTTTGCAAATTTGCCATGCCCCGCGCCAGCCGGATGTGCTTTCGTGGGAGATGGGCGTGGCGGTGCCACGTCATCCGCAGTATCTCGATGGCCGGGAAAAATGCAGCCGGAGATGGGAAGCAGGGCGAGGTCGGTCAGGAAGCTTCGGAAATTTTTCATAAGCGTTTTGGCGTTCACTGGCCGCGCCGGACATGGCTTTGGCTCAGACTCAACCATTGCCCGTTCCGAACCGGTTCACCATGGGGTGTTCACCTGAGCGAAGCCCGCTCAATCCGCAAACTGCCACGCATCCTCCGCCTCCATCACCGTCCGCGGCCCGTTCCCCTCCAACCACGCCTTGGCCGCCGCGTCCCCCTTTAGATACGCATCCCAAAACGCCGTTGAGAGCGCCAGGATCACCCGATGATGATTGGGGTTGCGCGGCTCCCGGTCACCCGGCAATGCGCGGTCCGTGAATACCGAATGCTCCGCCTTATTCAGCACCACCTCATATTTTGGCGCGCCCTTGAGATTGGGATACACCGCCAGCCGCGATTTCACGTCCTCGTGGCCGATGGGCGCCACGTCCTTTGTGCCTGTCATCAGCAGCCACGGGATGCGTACGCTCCCGAAAGCCTTCGCCGCGCCGCCCGTCTTGGGCGGACTCGGGCTGAACGCGATTGCCGCCGTGATGCGCGCGTCCGTGTACTTCTGCCCGGCCAGCGGCAACCATTCGCCGCTCACCGCCTCCGTCGTCACCGCCCCGAACGAATGCCCGGACATCCCGACCTTCTTGAGGTCCATCCGGCCTGCAAGGAGATTCGTTTTGTCCGCGTTCCAGATTTCCAGCTGGTCCAGCACCGCCGGCACATCTGCCATCCGCAGCTCAAAATTTTCCAGCGATGCCGCCCGGTTCAAATCCGGCATCCGTTCCGCCACCGGTTTGCCCTTCCACACCGAATCATCGCTGCCCGGATGCTGCAAGAACACCGCCACATAACCCCGCGCCGCCCAATGTTCCCCCATGAATTTGCTCCCCTCTCGGTTTCCGCCGAGCCCGTGGCTGAACAGCACCACCGGCACCGGCGTCGCATTCGTCGGCAGATAAACCCGGATGGGCAGGTCACGGTTCCGTGCCGCATCATGCACCGTCAGGTCCACAATTTTCGGTGCCGTTGCGCCAATTGCCAATGGATCATACCCCGCAGCAACTGCCGCCCCAGCCCCCGCCATCACCAGCGATAAACAAATGAAGAATAATAGTCTCAACTTCATGCCATTCATGACGCACTTCTGGATGCGAATGTTACTTCCCGCCCGCCTCACTTCCTAAACGCCTCTTTCAATTCCTGCTCCTTGAACGAAATGTTCAGGGCGGGATTGGTATCCGCCAAAATCTTCGCCGCGATCAGGCGGGATTCCGGCGCGAGGATGCTGAAATGGCTGGCGCCTTCGACGGGGCAGAATTTGATCAGGGGGTTTTTGCTGGTCCAGGCAAGCTGGTGTAATGCATCGATGTTGCTCGGCTCCTCGGCGCCTTCAAACACGAAGGTCGGGACGCGGATGGATGGCAGCCAATTGCCCGGCGAACGCAGCGCGACTTCTTGCGGATCCTTGACGTTGAACGGCAGCCGGTCGGCTCCATAGTCGCTGATGTCGGACACCGGGCCGAATGAGAAAACGGCGCGCAGGGAATTGGTGGCGGATTCGGCCACGAGCAGGGCCAGCGTTCCGCCCGTGCTGTGGCCGCCCAGGTAAATGCGGTCGGGATCCACATAATCCTGCTTTTTAAGAAAAGCGATGGCGCTGAGGACATCATCCACCTCGCCATATAAACCTTCGCTCCAGCCGGGGTTCTTGTTTCCGCCGCGCAGCGCCGGGTACATCATGACGATTCCTGCTTTGCGAAACGCGCTGCCCGACTGGTCGTTTTTTGACGGGAACTCCGTCCAGAACGTATCATCGATGCTGTGGTCAAAGCCCCCCGCCAGCCAGATGATGGCCGGATGTTTCTTGCCGTCTTTGGGTGAAGGGCCGAGGTAAGCCGCCATGTATCCGATCTGTGAATGGTAGGCCACCAGATCCAGCACGCCCGCGGGCGGCCGCGTCGGCGGTTCAACGCTGCTCTCATGGCGGATCAGCTTGGTGACGAATCCCTGCCGCGCGTCCGCCAGTGACTGCGGTTCTTTGGCCTCGGCCTTGGTTTGCACAATGGTCACCGGCTTGACCGCTGGCAAGTTGGTCATCGGGCCGTTGGCTGTCGGCTTCTTGGTCTCGGGCTTGTTGGTTGCGGGCCCGTTGGCCGTCGGCGCGTTGGTCCACGGTTCACTGGCCCTCGGTTTGTTGGTCGCTGGCCTGTTGGTCACTGGCGGGTTAGTAACTTGCCGGTTGGTCATCGGCACGTTGGCCCTCGGTTTGTTGATCGCTGGCTCGCTGGTCATTGGCCTGTTGGCCACTGGTGCGTTAGTAACTTGCCGGTTGGTCGCCGGGCTTATGATTATCAGCATGCTGGACGCAGGCTTGTTGGTTGCCGATCCGTTGGCCACGGGTCTGTTGGTCGTTGGCCCATTGGTCGCCGCCCCGGCAACCGGCGGGCTGTAGTGGAAGTGTTGTTGCAGTTCGGGATCGAGGCTTTTGAGCTTGGCGTTGCCCACGCCGCTCGCCGAGAAGAAAGAAATATCCGTCTTCGTCACGGAGGTCACCGTCACGTTGACATAGACCCGGCCGTTGGCCTTGAGCACCGGCAGAAATTCTTCGGCTTGCGCCAGCGAGGCCGCAAGCAACAACCCGGCGAGCATTTTAGGTAGCGTCGCTTTCATGTTCTGGATCTGTCCGGTCTGATTTTCCGCGAATGGTTCGCCGGGGTGCCTTTCACCCTGCGGCGCGGTTGGAAAACGAGGTTGCCGGATGCGCCGGCTTTATCAAGTCACAAAGCTGCCAGTGATCCACGCCCCGTGATCACCCCTTCGCCGCTTCCTTCGCCCACGCATCCTTCAGCGTGATCGTCCGGTTGAACACCAGCTTGCCCGGCTTGGCATCGTAATCCAACGCGAAGTAAGCCAGCCGCTCGAACTGGTAACGTTCCTCGGCATTCGCATCCTTCAGGCTCGGCTCGCACTTGGCGGTGATGACCTCCAGCGAGTGCGGGTTGAGATGCTTCTTGAAATCGCCATCCGCATCCGGCTCCGGCACGGTGAAGAGGCGGTCGTACAGGCGCACCTCGGCGTCCACGGCATGCGCCGCGCTCACCCAATGGATCGTCCCCTTGACCTTGCGGGCGGAGGTCGCGCCGCCGGTCTTGCTGTCCAGGTCCGCCGTGCAACGCAGCTCTGTGAGGTTGCCCCCGGCGTCCTTGATGATTTCCTCGCACTTGATGATGTACGCGTATTTCAAGCGCACTTCGCCGCCCGGCTTGAGCCGGAAAAATTTTGGCGGCGGCACTTCCTGGAAATCATCGCGTTCGATGAACAGCTCGCGGCTGAACGGAATCTTGCGGCCGCCGCAGATCGGGTTTTCCGGATTATTGATGGCGCTGAGTTCCTCCACCTTGCCCTCGGGATAGTTCGTGATGACCACCTTGATCGGGCGCAGCACGGCCAGCCGGCGCAGGGCGCGCTTGTTCAGGTCCTCGCGCATGGCAAATTCCAGCACGCTCACGTCCGTGATGCCGTTGTATTTCGTGATGCCGATGTTGTACGCAAAGTTGCGCAACGCCACGGGCGTGACGCCGCGGCGGCGGATGCCCGAGATCGTCGGCATGCGCGGATCGTCCCAGCCCGTCACGAGGTTTTCATCCACGAGCTGCATCAGCTTGCGCTTGCTCATCACCGTGTAACCGAGCGAGAGTCGGGCAAATTCGTACTGATGGGGCAGGGGACGTGGCAGGTCCAGCCCTTCCAAAATCCAATCGTACAACGGACGGTGCACCTCGAACTCCAGCGTGCAGATGCTATGCGTGATGCCTTCGATGTAATCGCTGATGCAATGCGCGAAGTCGTACATCGGGTAGATGCACCACTTGCCGCCGGTCTGGTGATGGTCCGCGTGCTTGATGCGGTAGATGAGCGGGTCGCGCAACCAGATGTTCGGCGCGTCCACGGTGATCTTGGCTCGCAGGACGCATTTGCCATCGGGAAACTCGTCGTTCTTCATGCGGGCGAAGAGGTCGAGGTTTTCCTCGATGCTGCGGTCGCGGAACGGCGAAGCCTTGCCCAGCCGGCGATATTCATCGGTCTGGTCCGGCGTCATGTCGCACACGAACGCCTTGCCTTTCTTGATGAGCGTCACCGCGCATTCATAGATCTGGTCAAAATAATCGCTCGCGTAAAACGGTTCCAGCTTCACGTCGGCATGTTTGCGCTCCGCCTCGGACGTGCCGAACACCGGCGGCATGAAGAAATCCTGTTTGCCCCCGGCCGTCTTTTCTTCCGGCACCTTGCTGTGCTGCTTGAGGCCCAGGCGGTCCTCCGCCCAGCCGCCGATGAGCCAGTTCACGTCCGCCTGGATGGACTCGACATACTCGATGTCCTCCTTGGTCGGGTTCGTGTCGTCCATGCGGAGGTTGCAGATGCCGCCGAACTCGCGCGCGATGCCAAAGTTCAGACAGATGCTCTTGGCGTGGCCGATGTGCAGGTAACCGTTCGGCTCCGGCGGAAAGCGCGTGTGGATGCGCGGATATTTGTGCTCGGCCACGTGCGCGGAGACGATGTCGCGGATGAAATCAGACGGCGCCGGCGGGGCGACCGGCACTGGCGGAATGTCGTTCGGATTGCTCATTTCTCGGCGGACAGGCTAACAAAGCCCCGCCGCGATGGCAAACCGCCTGCGCGGGCTTTAATGTAGGGCAGGCTTTCCAACTGCTCTGTAGAAACCTTGCTCCGAGGCCGCGACATCATCCAACCGTATCCTTTCAACTTCTCCACGGCGGCCGAACGGATTCCCTCTCCCAGCGGGAGAGGGCAGGGTGAGGGAGAACGCGTCCTATTCTCAAAATCGCTTCTCTCCACCCATAAGAATTCTACAAAGCACCGGAAAGCCCGCGCTCCCATCACGGATTGTTCGTCGCCGTGATGCCGGCCGCAAAATCCTTGGGGACCACCTTCTTCCCGCGCCAAAAACTGATGTTCTGTTTGCCCCACCGCACCAGCAGCGAATCATATTGCGAACTCGCAGCGTATTCATAACGCACATCCCCCATCAGCCAGCCGCTCGGGGCGATGTTGTTCACAAATTTGACGGTGCATTGGGACAGGTCGGTGATCGTCGCGATCACGCCGTCGATGTTCACCGTGTCGCCGGCCTTTTGCGCGGCCGCTTGCTGCGCCGTGGGCGGCTCCGCCGGGCTGAGCCGCGTGTACAACGTCCAATCTTTCGCGCCCGGTGTTTCTCCGCACACCAGCAGGCTGATGCGGCCGGATTCGTCCGTCAGTTCAAATTCATTGCGCTCGTAGATCGTGTCCACCTTGGCGATCTCCACCACCGCATGGGCGGTGACTTGGAATTTATTCCCGTCCCGGGTCCCCGACGTGCCGACCATCAGCGGCGGTCCCGTGGCGGAAATTTTTTTCACCGGCGGCGCTTCGTACGTGGTCGAGAAGGTGAAATTTTGGGCGAACGAGAAAAATATGAATAGAATAACCACAGCCACCCAGATCAATCCGCTCCATTGCCCTGTGCCGCCACTGCTGCCGCTCCAGGGCGAGGTGCTGTCCGAACTGCTGGAAAACCTCACCGGCGTAAACCGTGGCAGTTTGAACGCTTTTTCCACCGAGCCGCTCCCGAGTGTGATGCCGTTGTAATATTCCACCTTCTGGCCCGACCAGCTCACGACCTGCATCACGTCCCCGGCCTCGGCGTTAAAATAATTATCCTCGTCCCCGACCTTCTCGCCCGCCGGCGGCATGCCCTCGATGCGGTAGACGCGCGAGGTCTGCACCAGCGTCACGCGGACGTTCACGCCCGTGAGATTGAGCCGGTCGCCGACCTGTTTCATCACGGCGTCGGCGGCGGTCAGCGGATTGTCCGGCATAAATTCCGTGAACAACCGCCACGTGCCTTCCTCGCACACCAGCGTCGCGGCCTCGCCCGTCTTGGCCTGCAGGTTGAACTCGTTCCAGTAGTACGTTTCGCCGTTGATCTCCACGCCCATTGTCATCCGGCCCATGACCTGGAAATCTTTCCCGGCAAACGTGCCATGCATGCCGATGCGCACCGGAGTTGGATTCTCAAAGCTCATGTGAAAAAGTGCGGCACGAACCGGCTCAGGTTGCCCGTGATGCGCCGCGTATCCTCGCGGATGCCCATGCCGGCCGCCTCATGGTCCACCACCCACACGCCGAACACCGGATGGTTGCCGCCGAAATCCGGGAGGTCCGCCGGCGATTGGAACACAAAGCCTTCCTCGCCGTATTTGCCGCCATTTTCCTCCACTACCACGCCGCCCTCGACCCACGAGACATTGCTGCCCTCGCGGCTCAAGATCGGTTTGCGGATGTACCGGCCGCCCAGCGGTTCGGCGGAATCGAACGCCGGCAGCAGGTTCGGATGACCGGGAAACAGTTCCCACAGCACCGGCAGCAGTCCCTTGTTGCTCAATAGCATTTTCCACGCAGGCTCGATGAACTGGACGCACTCCCGCGTCAGATGCTGCCCGAACTCCTCGCCCCACAACCATTCCCACGGATACAGCTTGAACGCGCGTTCGATCCGCTCGTTGTCCAGGTCCACGAAATGATGCTCGCGCTCGTGCCAGCCGATTTCCTCGATGCAGACCGATTTCGTTTTCACACCCGCTTGCTCGCAGGTGTCGCGCAGATAGAGCACCGTCATCTCATCTTCCGCGTGGCCCTTGATGCCGCTGAAATGGATCATTTTTCCCTGCCAACGTTTCCACGCCTCAATCAGCCGTTCGTGGATGGAATTGAACTGGTCGGCGTGCGGATGCGTCTCCTGCAGCCAGAACCATTGCGCCACGGCGGACTCCACCAGCGCGGTCGGCGTGTCCGCATTGTATTCGAGCAGCTTGGGCGGCGTGATGCCGTCGTAGCTGAGGTCAAACCGGCCGTACAGGCTGAAATCATCACGCTCCCACGATTTCAAGATCACCGGCGCCGCTTTCTCCTGGATGCCGAGGCGCGACCACCAATTGTTTTTGATGACCGCCTCGGCGGCGTCGATGCACAGGTAATGGAGCTTGTTTGCCGCGATTTCCAGTTCGTTCACTTCGCCGGCGGTCAATTCGTAGCAGGCCGATTCATCCCAGTACGGCCCGCTTTCATGCGAATGAAACGTCAGGCCGACGCTCTCGACCTTCTCGCGCCAATCGGCTCTGGGCTGGCAGGCGTGGCGTTTCATGTCAGGAATGGAACCCCCAGCCGCCGCCGGAGGAATAGCCGCCATAGCTCCCGCCAAAACCGCCGCGCGTGACATCCGTGCGGTGGTCTTCGGCGACGGTCACCGCCTCCGGCAGCGGCGCGGAGATGTTCGTGATGCTGTCGCATGGCTGCCCGTACCATTGGCCGCCGTAGAAATAAAGCTGCTTCTCCGTGTCAAAATGGTTGTACGGGAACCAGTACCAGTTGCGGAACGGCGCATGATAGTAGCCGGCGCCGGGCACGTAGAAATTGTTCGTGTAATAATTCTGCGTGCTGATGGACGGCTTCTCGTGGCAGCCCGTCAGGGCCGCTGACGACAGGCCGCCCAGCAGGAGAAGGCGGATGCTTTTGCTCCGTTTCACTTGGTGTTCCCCGTTAGCCCAGCATGGACGCCGCGATGATGATGCTCACCCCGATGATCACCGCGCCCGCGACGATCGCGGCGGCGATGTTCTTGTGCTCGACGATCTCCCGGTGCAGGTCGCCCGGCGTGAACTTGTCGAACAACTTGTAGCCGATGATGGCGGCGGCGATGCCGATGGCCGCAAAGATCAGCACATTGCCGACGGCCGACAGCAACGTGTGCGCGTGCCAGCTTGGCATCTGGTCCGCCGGGACCATCGATGGCTGGTCGGCTGCGAGGAGCGACGGCGCGGTGAGGGCGAGCAGGGCAGGGATCAGCAGCAGGGTTTTTTTCATGGTAGCAGGTTTGCGACGAGAGTGTCCCCGCCGCAAAAAACTTTCAATTACAATTCCGCAGAAAATTCGGAATTGGGTGCAGTTCGATACCGTTCGCAAACCCGCGATCTCCGGTCTCCCTCTCCTCCATGTAATGGAGGAGAGGGTTGGGGAGAGGAGGTGCTTTTAATCTTTGTCTCCACGGCGGAGGTTTAAAATAAATCCACTTTATCCAATCTGGTGCCGTAGTTGAGCCGGGCGAATCTGGCGGCGTTGAGATATTCCCTTCGGAATCAGCCGTGCTCGCCGGTCAGCGGGGAAAACTGCCGCGACTCCGGGTCGTAGGCGAACAGCTCCGCCGTGGCGATCTTGAAGAACCACGCGTGCAGGCGGAGCGTGCCGTCGGCCAGCCGGTTCTGCACGCACGTGTAACTGTGGAGGTTGTCCAGGCCGAACAGGACGTTTTCCTCGGCCGCGGCGGTTTCCCGTTCCTCCGCGGTATGCAGGCTGTTGTATTCCTTTTTCAGGGTCTCCATCACCGGCGCGGCCAGCTTGAGCCAGTCGCGCAGGTGCGGGGTGGAATCATCCACCCGCGTCTGGCCCATCAGCGCCGAGATGGCGCCGCACTGCGAATGGCCGCAGATCACGATGTCGTTCACGCGCAGATTTTCCACGGCGAACTCGATGGCCGCGGCGGTGGAGTTCGTATCGCCCATCGCGCTGGCCGGCGGCACGATGTTGCCGATGTTCTTCACCACGAACAGGTCGCCCGGCTTGCTCTGCGTGATCAATTCCGCCAGCACGCGCGAATCCGAGCACGTGATGAACAACGTGTGCGGATTTTGCCCTTCCTGCGACAGCTTGCGGAACAGCTTGCGGTAGTTGCCGAACTGGTCGCTACGGAATTTATGGACGCCTGCTATGAGCCGCTGCATTTATGTTGATTGCGCGAGGGTTTTGTTTTTCGCGCGGGATTCCTCCATCAGCCTCACCTTGAACTTTTTCAGCTCCGCCTGCAAGCCCTCATCACCCACGGCCAGGATTTGCGCGGCCAGGATGCCCGCGTTGCGCCCGCCGTTGATGGCCACCGTCGCCACCGGCACGCCCGGCGGCATCTGCACCATCGACAGCAGCGAATCCAGGCCGTCCGTGGATTTGCCCAGGATCGGCACGCCGATGACCGGCAACGTGGTGAACGCCGCCGTGACACCCGCCAGGTGCGCTGCACCGCCCGCACCGCAGATGAAGGCCTTGATGCCACGGCCCGGTGCGCCGGACACATATTCCTCCAGCCCGTGCGGGTCGCGGTGCGCGGAGATGACCTTGGCCTCGCTGGCGATGCCGAATTCCTTCAGCGCGTCGGCCGCGGCCTTCATCGTGGGCCAGTCGGAGTCGCTGCCCATCAGGATTCCCACTTGGGGAGAATTTGCTTTGCTCATGTATGTTGGTTGTTCTTAAAAATGGTTCCGGTTTCGGTGCCCGCAGAAATTAGCAACCCGCCGCCGCCGCCGCAACTCCCGTCCGCGGGCTACATCGGCATGGCCGACAAATCCCTCACGCTTTGCCATTGCTCCATGCCCTCGCTCCAATACTGCATCTCCGGGCTGATGTTGCCGTGCTGCAGGTCCGCCTGCACCTGTGACAGCGTGAACGGCCCGGTCTGCGACGTGCCATCATGCAGAAAAATCGTCGGTGTCTCATGTGTCACGGCCACGGGCTGGCGGTGCGCGGCGATGGCGCCCAGCACCTTCGCC
>DATHQS010000111.1:0-4944 GCA_035482455.1 Candidatus Acidiferrales bacterium
GCGCGGTTGGTTTTCAACACTCCCGCCGGGCCCGCGCTGAATGCCGCGCTCATGGATTTCGGCAACCGTTTCCGCCTGCTCATCAATGAGGTGGATGTCGTGAAACCCGAGCAACCGATGCCCAAATTGCCCGTGGCGCAGGCCGTGTGGAAATGCCGTCCTAATTTTGAAGACGCGTGCGCGGCGTGGATTTATGCGGGCGGGGCGCATCACACCGGATTCAGCCAGGCGGTCACCACGGAGATGCTCGAAGATTTCGGTGCGATCGCAGGTTTGGAAGTCGTGGTGATCGACGCCGACACCAAGTTGCGCCAGTTCAAACAGGAACTGGCTTGGAATGATGCCGCATATGGGCTGAAAAGCGGCTGGGTGGCGTGACCAACCAAGCAATCATGGAGCTTAAAAAATATTTTGCTGCCGCGCTGCTGGTCTCGGCCGTTTCGCTCAACGCGCAAACGGCGAAAATCACCGTGCAGGCGGACCAGCCGGGCGCGAAATTGAATCCGGCCATGTGGGGGATCTTTTTTGAGGACATCAATCTGGGGGCCGATGGCGGGCTTTACGCGGAACTGGTGAAGAACCGCGGATTTGAATTTCCCGATGCGATGATGGGCTGGAGCAAATTAAGCCCCAGCAAGGCGCGCGGGAAATTGTCCATCCACGACGAAAGCCCGTTCAACGCCGCCAATCCGCACTATCTTCGCATCGAGTCGCAGGGCAAGGATCTGTTCGGGGTGGTGAATGAGGGGTTCCGGGGCATCGGCGTATCGGCAGGCGAGGCTTACAATTTCTCCGCCCAAATCCGCAATGTCGCCGGCGAGGCGAAATTACGCGTTGAACTTTATAGTTCCGACGGGGAACTGCTTGACACCGTGCGGCTGGACAAGTTCAGCGGTGACTGGCAAGGCTACACCGCCGTGCTGCATCCAAAGGCGACGAATGCAAAGGCCAAGCTCTATGTTCTCGTGGACGGGGCGGGCACGCTGGACATTGACATGATTTCCCTGTTCCCGGCCAAGACGTGGAAGAACCGTCCCGGCGGGTTGCGTGCGGACATGGTGCAGAAGCTGGCCGGCCTCAAGCCGGGCTTCATGCGGTTTCCCGGCGGCTGCATCGTCGAGGGCAGCGAATTGGACAAGCGCTACCAGTGGAAAAGGACCATCGGCCCGGTCGCCGAACGTCAATTGCTCGTCAACCGCTGGAACTATGAATTTCTACACCGGCCCGCGCCGGATTATTACCAGTCGTTTGGCCTGGGCTTTTACGAGTTCTTCCAGCTCTGCGAGGACATTGGGGCACAGCCGTTGCCGATCTTGAGCTGCGGCTTGGCGTGCCAGTTTAATTCTGGAGAAGAGTGCCGGATGGAGGATCTGGATTCCTATATTCAGGACGCGTTGGACCTGATCGAGTTCGCGAACGGCCCGACCAACAGCGTCTGGGGCGCGAAGCGCGCGGCGATGGGGCATCCGGAACCGTTCCATCTTAAAATGATCGGTGTCGGTAATGAAAACTGGGACCAGCCGTACATCGAACGTTACACAAAGTTTCACGCCGTCCTGAAGCAGGCGCATCCGGAGATCCAGCTGGTCTCGAGCGCGGGGCCGTTTCCGGATGATGCGCATTTCAAGTATGCATGGGCGAAGCTGCGCGAGCTGCATGCGGATATCATCGACGAACATTGCTACGCCAAGCCGGATTGGTTTTTCAACAACACTCACCGGTATGACGGTTATGACCGCAATGGCCCGAAGGTGTTTTTCGGCGAATACGCGGCGCAGAGCGACAAGGTTGTCAGTGTCAAAAATCGCAATAACCTGGAATGTGCCATCGCCGAGGCCGCCTACATGACCGGGCTGGAACATAACGGGGATGTGGTGCGCATGGCGAGTTATGCGCCGCTATTTGCGCATGTTGACGGTTGGCAATGGACGCCGGACCTCATCTGGGTGGACAACCTACGCAGCTACGGCACGCCGAACTATTACGTCCAAAAGATGTTCGCCAACAATCCGGGCGATGCGGTGCTGCCGGTGACGCTGGACGCGACCGGTGCGGATAAATTTTACGTCTCCGCCACGCGCGTGGATGCTTCGGGCGAAGTCATCCTGAAGGTGGTGAACGGCGGCAAGTCGCCGGTGAAGACGACGTTGAACTTGGCAGGTGTGGGAAAGATCGTTTCGTCCGCCAGCGCTTCAACCCTCACGAGCGGCAGCCTGAAGGATGAAAATTCATTCGCTGTCCCGGAGAAAGTTGCGCCGCAGAATTCCGAGCTCAAGGTCACCTCGCCGCATTTCAAGCATGTATTCCCGGCGAATTCATTGACAATTTTGCGGCTCAAAATCACCAATTAAGCAAATGGCCACCAAATACACCATCGGTCTGGACTACGGCACGAACTCGGTTCGCGCGCTCATCGTCAATGTCGCCAACGGTGCGGAAGTCGCCGCGGCGGTCTGGGGCTACGAACACGGCACGGCAGGGGTCATCCTGGGCCGCGACCCGAACCTCGCGCGGCAACATCCGGCGGATTACCTGAAGGGCGCGGAAGTCACCATCAAGCAGGCGCTGGCCAAGGCAAGGAAATCCGTGAAGGGTTTCAGCGTTGAACAGGTGATTGGCATCGGCGTTGATACGACCGGAAGTACGCCTTTGCCCGTGGACAAGAGCGGTCAACCGCTCGCGTTCCAGAAAAAGTTTGCGAACAATCCCGCCGCCATGGCGTGGTTGTGGAAGGATCATACGGGCATCGCCGAGGCCGCGGAAATCACCGCGTTGGCGAAGAAAATACGCCCGCAATATCTGGCCAAGTGCGGCGGGACGTATTCCAGCGAATGGTTTTTCAGCAAGATATTAAAATGCCTGCGCAGCGCGTCGGAGGTTTTTGATGCGGCGCACTCGTGGATTGAACTTTCCGACCTGGTTCCGGCCGCGTTGACGGACACGCTGGCGCCGCGCAGTTTCATTGCGGGCATCTGCGCCGCCGGCCACAAGGCAATGTACAGCGCGACGTGGGGCGGCTATCCGGACAAGGCATTCCTATCCAAGCTCGACCCTAAGCTGGGCGCGTTGCGCGACCGTCTGCCGACGCGCGTCCTGGCTGTGGATTCAGCGGTCGGAAACCTGACGACGGACTGGGCGAAGCGCACCGGTCTGCCGTCGGGGATTCCGGTGACGGTCGGTGCCTTCGATGCGCACACTGGCGCGATCGGCGCTGGCGTGAAGCCCGGCACGCTGGTGAAGATCATCGGCACGAGCACCTGCGACATCAGCGTGCGCGTGAACACCGCGAAGCTGGCGGACATCCCGGGCGTTTGTGGCATCGTGAACGGCAGCGTAGTGCCGGGCTACTTCGGCATCGAGGCCGGACAGTCGGCGGTGGGCGACATGTTCAACTGGCTGGTGAATTACATCCAACCAGGCGGCGCAAAGGCCGGTTCACATGAAGAACTCACCAAGGGCGCTTTGAAACTGCAGGCGGGTGAAAGCGGATTGTTGGCATTAGATTGGAACAACGGTAACCGCACAATTCTGGTGGACCAACAACTCACCGGTTTGATCGTGGGCCAGACGCTTTATACGACCCCGGCGGAGGTGTATCGGGCGCTGATTGAGGCCACCGCTTTCGGGGCATTGACTATTATCAACCGCTACGAGGAATATGGCGTCAAGATTTCTGAAGTGGTGAACTGCGGCGGCATCGCCGAGAAGAGCCCGCTGGTGATGCAGACTTACGCGGACATCACGGGACGGCCGATGAAGATTTCGCGCTCGGCGCAGACCTGCGCGCTGGGTTCCGCCATCGCGGCGGCGGTGGTCGCGGGGGCGCACAAGGATTTTGCGACGGCGCAGAAGAAGATGACCGGCCTGAAAGCGACCGTTTACAAGCCGAATCCCAAGGCGCATGCGGTGTACAAGGAACTGTATGCGCTCTACAAACAATTGCATGACGCATTTGGCACAAAGAAATGGAATGGTAATTTGTATGGCGTTATGAAGAAGCTCATCGAAATCCGGAGCCGCGTCCGAAAATAATTTTATGTTGGAAAAATTAAAAGCTGAAGTTTGCAAAGCAAACCTGGACCTGGTGGCCGAAGGGTTGGTCATCCAGACGTGGGGCAATGCGAGCGCGGTGGACCGCGAGCGCGGCGTCATGGTCATCAAGCCGAGCGGGGTGCCGTATTCGGAGATGAAGCCGCAACACATGGTCTGTGTCTCGCTGGCGACGGGCAAGGTGGTTGAGGGCAAGCTCAAGCCCAGCTCGGACACGGACACGCATCTTATTTTGTATCGTGCATTCAGAGGCATCGGCGGTGTGGTGCATACGCACAGTTTATACGCGACCTCGTGGGCGCAGGCGGGCAAGCCGTTACTAGCTTACGGTACGACGCAGGCGGATTACTGGTATGGCGATGTGCCGGTCACGCGCAAGCTTACGGCATTGGAGATCAAAAACGATTACGAGGCGAACACGGGTGACGTGATTGTGGAGACGTTCAAGAAATTGAAGTTCGATCCGTTGCATCATCCGGCGGTGCTGGTGGCGAGTCACGGGCCGTTCACGTGGGGCAAAGACGTGAATGATGCGGTGCATAATGCGGGCGTGCTGGAGTTCATCGCGCGCCTGAACAGCGAAACTTTGCGGATCAATCCGAAGGCGAAGCCGATGCAATCCGTCTTGCTGGCGAAGCATTTTCTTCGTAAACATGGGCCGAAAGCAACTTACGGACAAAAATAACTTTATATCCACCGTCCTCAACCAGACACATAACATGAAAAAAATCATCCAACTCATCACGGTCACCTCGCTCGGCATCGCCGCAGTGTGCCTGACCGGCTGCGAAACTATGAACAACACCCCGAAAGGAACCATCACGAAGGCGGATTTTGGCCAGACGCCGGACGGCAAGGCCGTGGAACAGTATACGCTGCGCAACAGCAAGGGCA
>DATHQS010000112.1:0-14592 GCA_035482455.1 Candidatus Acidiferrales bacterium
CGTTATTCTGCTGAATTGAAACTCAGCACCGATGCGCGTGTTACCGAAATGGAGCAAGACGACCGTTCACATGTCTTAATTTATCAGGTGCTTGGCGTTTCCGAAGCTGAAGGAAAGCTCATTGACGTTTATCAAAATAAAGGTCGGTTTCTCTATAAATACGCTGGTTCATTCCTCGAAGAGGCGGCGAAGCTCTGTTTCAAACACAAGTTTGCCGACTCCGGTTCGGTTCGCGTGCCAAACACTGTTGGCCAGCGGCCAAAAACTTTCGAGATAGATTGTCTCGTCGGGACCGACGCGTTGGAAATCAAGTGGCGTGACGCGACCACTGATGGAGATCACATCACCAAGGAGCACACTCGAATACAAGTTATCCACAACGCCGGTTACAAGCCGGTCCGTGTGATGTTTTATTATCCAAACCGTACTCAAGCCATGCGCATCCAACAAACACTGGAGAGCCTCTACAAGAGCGTTCAAGGTGAATATCATTATGGCGATGCCGCATGGGCTTATGTAAAACAACGCACCGATTTTGACTTGCTTGGAATCCTGAGAGGTTTGGCTGCAGAAAGGACGGGGCAGCATGAGCAGTGAAGTTCGTCATGGCGATTGTTTGCAAGTGGTTCAAGATCTGGCCTCTGAATCAGTGGATTTGATTTACGTTGATCCACCATTTTTCACGCAAAAAACGCATTCTCTAATCAGCCGTGACCGCAAGACAAAATTCGAGTTCAGCGATGAGTGGAAATCCCTTACTGAATATGTTGAATTTCTGCGTATTCGTTTGAAGGAATTCCGGCGTGTCCTAAATGTAACTGGATCACTATTCTTTCAATGTGACACCAACGCTTCTCATCACATCCGGTGCCTGCTTGATGAGGTATTTGGCGATTCGATGTTTCGCTCTGAAATAATCTGGCACTACCGCCGTTGGTCAAACTCCCAGCGGAGTCCACTGCCGTCTCACCAAACTATTTTCTTTTACAGCAAGACGGATAGTTATCAATATCACCAGCTTTTTGAGGCGTATTCGCCCTCGACAAATGTTGATCAAATTCTTCAACGTCGACAGCGTGACGAGCATGGTAAATCTGTCTATGTTCGGGATGAAATTGGCAATGTCGTGCATGACGGTCACAAGAAAGGTGTACCGGTTGCCGATGTTTGGGACATTCCACTTCTTAACCCAAAAGCGAAAGAGCGCGTGGGCTATCCAACGCAGAAGCCCATTTTACTCATCGAGCGAATTATATCGCTGGTAACATTGCCCGACAATATGGTGCTCGATCCCTTTTGCGGCAGCGGTACGACGCTGGTCGCGGCGGAACTGCTTGGTCGCAACTCACTGGGAATTGACATGGCTTATGAAGCCGTCCAACTCAGCCGGCAACGACTGGGGCAACCGTTTAAGACTTCATCTGAACTGTTACGCAAAGGACGTGAAACCTACGTCCAGTCAGATGGGGATGCGCTTGCCTTCTTGCATGGCTTGCCGATTATTCCCGTCCAGCGGAATCGTGGAATTGACGCAATCCTTAACACCTCACCCGGTGAGAATCCCGTCCTGATACGAGTTCAACGAAACCAAGAAAGTTTGATGGAAGCTGCCGAATCACTACACAGCGCAGGTCAAAAAAAACAGCCTGCAACTTTGGTTTTAGTTGTTACCAATGCACACCAACCCGCAGACTTGTTTAACGTGCTACCGCACGACATTATGTTGGTGAACTCAACTGCAAGCGAATTGGCACACAGTTTCCTAAACAAGGGAATCAAAATACCGACTGTTGGGCAAAGAACGGACAGATTGAATGCGGAAATTTTGACTTAATGCTTTCTGCTTTTTTTGGTGTTCTGAATCGGATTTACAGACCGTGTCCATCTGCGGTTTACAGTTGGTGATGAACTTAACACGCCAATCCGCATCGCGGCCAAAGTGACCGAGACATTGCTTGATGTCTGGCACTTGAGCGCTCGGTGCCTTTTCATCCATTCGCCATTCGTCACTAAACTCTCATCTAGTACAAAAGGTGTATTACCCTGGCGCAGCATTTCCACCACAATCTACCCATCGCCATGACCCATCTTATTAAAAGTACCGCCCTGCTGTTTTTTGCCGGATTGCTGGCCCTGCCGCTTTGGGCCGCTCCCAATCCGTTCGCGCCGCCCAACTTTCCCCTCCCCGCCTTTCCCGACAAGACGTTCGATGTGAAAGATTTTGGCGCGCTCGGGGACGGCACCACCAATGACACCCCCGCCATCAACCAGGCCATCGAGAAATGCAATGCTGCGGGCGGCGGCACGGTGACATTTCCGGCCGGCAAGTACGCCGCCGGCTCCATCCACCTCAAAAGCAACGTCCGCCTGCTGTTGGACAAGGACGCCGTCATCTTCGGCGGGCCGAAGGAATTTTTTGAACCCGCCGAGCCCAATCCGAAGTTCGACAAGTTTCAGGACTTCGGCCACAGCCATTTCCACGACTCGCTCATGTGGGGCGAACATATCGAGAACTTCGCCATCGAGGGCGGCAAGATCAACGGCGGCTCCATCGGCCACGGCGATCCCAAGACCGGCGGCGGCGACAAGCTCGTGACCATCGTCATGGGCAAAAACCTTTCCTTCAAGGACGTCACGCACGACAAGGGCGGCCATTTCGTCTATCTCCTCAACGACTGCCGCACCATCACGTACGACCACGTGGTCATCAAGGAGTCGCGCGATGCGGTGGACCTCATGGGTTGCAGCGATGTGCAGATCCACGACTGCAATTTCACCGGGTGCGCCGACGACACCGTGGGCGTGAAAAGCGATTACGCGCTCGGGCGGCGCATTGACAGCGCCAACATCTATGTCTGGGATTCCTATTTCGAATCCGGCTGCAACGGATTGCAGTTCGGTTCCGAGACCGCCGGTGATTTCCGCAACGTGAACTTCTGGAACATCCGCATCGGCCGCGCGATGAAGGCGGGCATCGGCATCACCAGCGGCGACAGCGCCATCGTGGACGGCGTGAACTACAGCAACATCGTGGTCAAGGGCGCGGCCTGCCCCATCTACATGCTCACCTGGAACCGCCTGCGCACCGGCGAACCCGGCGCGAAAGTCGGCGCCATCCGCAACGTGCATCTCCAGGACATCACCATCACCGATTGCGCGCCCGGCCGCCAGGGTCCCGTGCAGGCGAGCGTCCTCTCTGGCTGGACCAATTCGCCGTTCGAAAACATCACCTTTGAAAACGTGAAGATCATTTACAGCGGCGGTGAAACGAACCGCTTCGAAGACCTCGTGCCGCCGAATCCGAAGGACTACTCGCCGCGCAGCCTCGGCCCGCGCCCCGCCTCCGCCTTCTACATCCGCAACGGCAAGGGTCTCACGTTCAAAAACGTGGAGTTTGGTTTTGAAAAGGAAGATGCCCGCACGCCGCTGGTCATCTCGGGCGTGGACGGCGTGACGCTCGATGGTTTTAAAACGCAAAAATCTTCCAGCGGTGGTTCTTTGCGCCTGGACAATGTCCAAGGCCTCACCGTCAAAGATTCGCCCGGCTTGAAAGACCGCGCCGGCGTCACGGTGGAAAAAATCTCGGAATAACCGCCAGCTTCCGCCCCTTGAACGTTGAGCGTTAAATGTTGGCTGTTGAATGTTATGGCGGCTTGCTGATTTCATCTATGGCTAAAAAATGATTGCCCGTTCCGGTAAATCCCGCTTTCATCCCGCCGCGTGTCCAAATTTAAAAGATTCCTGGTTTACTGGCTGCCGCTGATCATCTGGATGTGCGTCATCTTTACCGCGTCCGCCGACGCCGAGTCCGCGCATCATTCCTCCCTGTTTTTTGAACCCTTCATACGGTGGCTGTTCCCGCACATGTCCTCCGACCACATCGGCCAGTTTCACCATCTGTTCCGGAAATGCTGTCACCTGATGGAATACGCCATCTTCGTCGTGCTCGCCTGGCGCGCCATCCGCCAGCCCAAAAAGAAGGACCGCCGCCCCTGGCGCTGGGATGAAGCCGGCCTCGCCCTCGCCATGCTCTTCCTCTACGCCGCGACCGACGAATTGCACCAAGTCTGGGTTCCGGGCCGCACCGCCCTCGTTTCCGATGTGATGGTGGACACGTCCGGCGGCGCGATCGGCCTGACCCTGCTATGGCTGGCCGGCAAAAAATTCAAGCTCTGGTGAAATGCAACGCCCGTTTGCCAGCATCGTCTTTGCCTACGGCGCCGGACTGTTGCTGGCGTGGCTGGCGCATCCGCCGCTGGCCGGACTGTTCGCCACTTCCGCCGGCATCCTCCTCATCGCCCTCTGCTCAAAAAAACTCCGCCCCTTTCTCGTCTGGCCGCTGCTGGCCCTCCTCGGCTGGGCCAATCTCGAATCCCGTACCGCCGTCATTTCCCACAATGATCTGCGCACCACATTGGGAAACCAGCCGGCGCTGGTCACCCTGCGCGGTGAACTTGCCGAAACGCCGCGGTTGAAGATCATCAAGATCGATGGCGAAGAAACGTGGCGCAGCCTCGCCCGCATCCGCGTCAGCGCCATCGCTACCAATGAAAACTTTCTGCCCGCCTCCGGCGAGGTGCTGGCGGTCACCTCCGGAATTTTGGACTCGAATTTTTTCGCCGGCCAGGTGGTGCAACTTTCCGGCGTCATCGCCCGCCCCACGCCGCCGCTGGCCAAGGGGCTGTTTGATTATCCGGATTATCTCGCCACGCGCGGCATTTATTATCAGCTCAAAACAGAATCCACCGACGACTGGATACTGCTTCCCCCCGCCGCCACGAAACCACCGTGTACCGACCGTTTCCTGAACTGGTCAAAGCGCACGCTCGCGCTAGGCCTGCCCGCCGAGGACGAACCCCTCCGTCTGCTCTGGGCCATGACGCTCGGGTGGCGTACCGCCTTCACCGGCGACATCGACGAACCTTTTCTCCGAGCGGGCACCATGCACATGTTCGCGATCGACGGTCTGAGAATTGCCCTGCTGTCCGGCATGATTGTCGCCCTGCTCCGCGTGCTGCGGCTTGGCCGCGCCTGGTGCGGGGCGATCGCCATTCCCATCATCTGGTTCTACACCGCCGCGACCGGCTGGGAGGCTTCCGCCATCCGCGCCTCCGTGATGATGACCGTCGTCCTCGGCGGCTGGACGCTCAAACGGCCGGGCGATTTGCTGAACTCGCTTGCCGCCGCCGCGCTTATCATCCTCGTCTGCGAACCGCGCCAGTTGTTCGAGGCCAGCTTTCAATTGTCATTCTTCGTCATGCTCGTCATCGCCCTGATGCTTCCGCCGCTGAACTTGTTCTTCGACCGCATCTTGCGCCTCGACCCGTTGCTGCCGGTTGAACTGGCTTCCCGGTGGAAAACCTGGTCGCTCAACGCGGGCCGGGTCACGCTGCGTTACTTCGGCCTCTCCTTCGCCGCGTGGCTGGGCTCGCTGCCGCTGGCCGCCAAATACTTTCACCTGCTCAGCCCGGTCTCGACGCTCGCCAACGTGGTGGCCGTGCCGCTGGGCACGCTCGCGCTCATGGCCAATCTCGGCGCGCTCATCTGCGGCACGTGGTTTCCGTGGGCCACGGAACTGTTCAACCACGCCGCATGGGGTTGCATGGTGGCGATGACTTGGGTCAGCGAGCAAGCCACCCGGCTGCCCGGCGCGTACTTTTACGTACCCGAACCGTCGCTGCTCACCATCGGGCTTTACTATGCCGTACTCATCGCCGCGTTCAGCGGGTGGTTCAAGACCTCGCGCCGCATTCTGGGCGGCGGCGTCATCCTGCTGGTCATCGCCGGCGGTTACCTCTGGCAATGGCAATCTTCGCGTGGCGAAACCGACCTCACCGTCCTCCCGCTCAGCGGCGGAAGCGTAATTTACGTGGATGCCGATGGCCGTGCCAACGACTGGCTCATCAATTCCGGAACTGAAAAAGCCGTCGAAATGACGCTCAAAGATTACCTCCGCGCCCAAGGCGTGAACCGCATCCGCCGCCTCGTCCTCAGCGAAGGCGATATTCGCAACTGCGGCGGCGCATCATCGCTCGACAAGCTGTTCGGCGTGGATGAACTCTGGACTGGAACCACCCGCTTCCGTTCTGAGACCTACCGCGACACCATCTACGCCTTTGAAAAGCCGGTGAACCGCCATAAGTTGATGAACTACGGCGACATCGTCGGCCCTTGGCAGGTCCTGTTTCCCGACACCACCAACACCCTCGCCAAGGCCGCCGACAAACCCCTTGTCCTGCGTGGCGATTTCGCCGGCACCAAAATCCTGTTCCTCTCCGATCTCAGCCGCCCCAGCCAGAGCGACCTTCTTTCCCACACCAATGTTGATCTGCACGCCGACATCGTCATCGCCGGCATTCCCGAAGAAGGCGAGCCCCTCTGTAACGCCCTCATCACCGCCATCCAGCCCAAGGCCATCATCATCGCCGACTCCGACATGCCCGCCCAATACCGCGCCTCCGACACCATGAAACAACGACTCGCCCAAACCAAAATCCCCATCCTCTACACCCGCACCGCCGATGCGGTAACAATCTCCATGGACAAAAACGGCTGGAAATTGAGAAGCATGGACGGGCAAAAATTTGAGGGCCAGCAAGGTCATCCAAAATAAGGAGCAGCTCATTTGAAATAATGACGGGCATGTCACTGTGTGTTCATGAGCATAGGATTGTACAATGCCACAAGGCGCCCGCCCTGCGGTCAAAATCTGTCGCAGCGCGACAGACTTCACCAGCTTTGGCGTATGGGACGCGATGTGAACTTTTGGAAGGCAGATCGTCACTCCCGCCACCCATATAAAAAAATCCTGAAGACAGACAGAGAACGCTGGACAAGCCCGGTGGTGGAAAATAGCTTTTGAACATGAAGTTAAAGCTGTTTCTCGCCGTGATTCTGGCCGGGCTGACTTGCCCTTTGCGTGCCGGTGCACAAACCAATGCGCTTCCGGTGGCGGACACCAACGCGCCGACGGTGGAAACCATCGTCTGCATCCGGCATGGCGAGAAACCGCCCGGCGGCCTCGGCCAATTGACCTGTCGCGGCCTCAATCGCGCGTTGGCGTTGCCGGAAGTTTTGCTCGGGAAATATGGCAAGCCGCAATTCGTCTTCGCGCCCAATCCCACCCAGAAGGTGGATGGCAAGGCCGGTTATAATTACATCCGTCCCCTGATGACCATCGAGCCAACGGCAATCCGTTGCGGCCTGCCAGTCAATACGCAATATGGCTATCTGGAAATCAAGGAACTCGAAAGCGAACTCCAGAAACCCGAGTACCGCAGCGCCGTGGTGTTTGTCGCGTGGGAACATGGCCTGCTTGATAAATTTGTAAAAAACGTGGTCAAGGATAACGGTGGAGATGACGCCAAGGTTCCGATCTGGCAGGGCAGCGATTTCGACAGCATCTTTCTCATCAAAATCGTCCACGCCAGCACGGGTGATTCAGTGGAGTTCACCATTGAGCATGAGAACCTCAATGGGTTGAGCGATGAGTGTCCTCTGCCGCATCCGTAAGACAGGGCCAGTACCAGGCATCATGGCACCGCTGAGAAGCAAAGCTCCGGGATTTGATTTATTTATCGCCCGCCCTCACCCGGCATGGCCGCTGTCGCCGCTCCCCGGGGAGAGGGAGAACCGGTTGCTACGTTTGGGCAAAACGGCTAAGGTTAATCGCGCTTCTTTTCCACCCTCACGCCCACATGCCGCGCCTGCGGAATGATGAACTTCTTCACCTCCACCGAAACCGCCTGCGGCTTGAACTCCTTCAGCACCGCGTCTGCAACATCCGACGCGAGCTTCTCGATCAGCCTCCATTCCCGGCCCTCGCCAAACTTAAGCAACCGCTGCGTGACCGCAAAGTAATCGATCGTGTCCGCGATCCCATCCGATTTCGCCGCCGCCGTAAAGTCCGCCTCCAGTTCGACCGTCAGCAACAGGCGCTGCGCCTGCGCGCGCTCCGCATCCGGCACGCCCACGCAGTAAAACACTTCCAGGTCAACGATGGAGATCTTGGACATTTATGATTGGTGATTTACGATTTACGCGGTTTCAGTTTTGCGACGGCGTCGAGCAGTATTTTTGTCGGCTTGTTCAGCTTCAGCTTCATCGCCGCCGCGGGCTTGAGCCACTTGAACTCCTGCGCCTCGTGGTTCAGCTTCACATCCAGCTTGCCCGTGGCGCGGCAGGTGTAGTTCAACAGCACAAAATGCGCGTCGCGATAAAACTCCTTCGAGTGGATACAGTCCTGCACCAGCACGAACTTGATGTCTTTCACCTTGAGGTTCGTTTCCTCAAAAATTTCCCGGCGCAACGCCGCCCCGGACGTTTCACCCCACTTGATCTTGCCGCCCGGGATGCCCCATTTGTTCGACCACTTGTGCGTGCGCAACATCAGCACCTCGCCCTTGGCGTTGAAGATCAGCCCGCCCACCGTGGACAGCGGCAGCATCGCGGCTTCCGAGACCCCTTCGACCGGCTTGAGACGGAAATGATTTTTCTCCAACACGGCGCGCAGCTCGGACAGATGTTCCACGATGATGTCCGGCTTGGCCACGCGCAGTTGCTCCAGCGTATTGTACCCGGTCAACACCGCGCACGAATGGATGCCGCCATGTTTCGCCGTGGCGATGTCGTGCTCCATGTCGCCGATGAACAGCGTTTCGTCCGGCTTGAGGTGGTTGTCGTGCAGGATCTCGTGGATTTTTTCACGTTTGTCCCAGACATCGGTGTAAGGCCGGTCCAGATAGAGGTCAAAGCGGTTCTCCTGGCATTGCACCTTGAAATGGTCGGCGTGGACGGTGCTCAACAGGAACGTCCGGAGCTTGTGCTTGCGGCAAAATTCCAGAAACGCACGCGCATGCGGCAGCTCCACCACGGAGGTTTGCGACCGGCGGAATTCCGCGTGGAACCATTCTTCAAGCTGTGCCATCGGGACTTCGGGCGTGTGCCGGTCGTAAAACGTCGTGAACGGCAGTTGAAACTCGGCGCGGAAAGTATCCAGCGTCATCTCCGGCTTGCCCGCCTGTGCGAGCACATAGTTCGAGGCCTTCAATACTGCCGGCAGGTCGTCAACCAAAGTACCGGACCAGTCAAAAATGATGTTACGGATCACGCGGAAGATTTAACCACGAAAGACACGAAACACACGAAAAGATTTTCACGATAGCAGTTTTTGAAGACTTGAAACTTGCAACCTGAAACTTAAAACTCACCTTGTGCTGATCGCATTCAACAAACCGTATGGCGTGCTCTCGCAATTCACCGGCGACGGTTCGCCCAACCGCCCGCTCGCGGAATTTGGCTTCCCGAAGAATGTCTACGCCATCGGCCGCCTCGACGCCGACTCCGAGGGCCTGCTGTTGTTGAGCGACGAGGCGAAATGGAACGCGCAGCTCCTCCTCCCCAAACACGCGCATGAACGCGAGTATTGGGCGCAGGTGGAAAATATCCCGACACGCGAAGCCTTGGACAAACTTCAGCAGGGTCTGGTCATCCAAGGCCACAAAACCCTGCCCTGCCGCGCGTGGTTGCTGGAGCCGCAGCCTGAGATTCCGCCACGCGTGCCGCCTATCCGCGTCCGCAAGAGCGTTCCCGATTGCTGGATCGGCCTGAAACTTGTCGAGGGCAAGAACCGCCAAGTGCGCCGGATGACTGCCGCCATCGGCCACCCCACCTTGCGGCTGCTCCGCGTCCGTATCGGGAATTTTTGG
Source organism: Candidatus Acidiferrales bacterium (assembly GCA_035482455.1). Lineage (GTDB taxonomy): Bacteria > Verrucomicrobiota > Verrucomicrobiia > Limisphaerales > UBA11358 > UBA11358. Next base: position 9,708 of record DATHQS010000112.1, read on the forward strand.
CTGGGTGATTTGGCGCCGGGAAAATGGAAGATTTTATCACCTGATGAGTCGCAGTTCGTCTCAAGTTAATGGAGAACATCTTGACGGCGATTTCAATGCAGCTAACTTTCAAGCAATGAACTCACGCAAACAGATTCCTATCAACAAAGCATTTGTGTTGCTGGTGTTCGCAATCGCCACACTTCTGGTTGGCTGTGGGACAACGGCACGCACAGTGTCCGCAAAAGAAGCCGTTGAAATGCGCGCAGCAATCGCTTCAAAACCAAAAATCGCATCCAATTCCCCCAAGAATGTTGGCCAAGGAAACACCAATGATCTCGAAAAAATATATGAGCATCCCGTTTACGATATACCATTGTCACAAGCTTGGCCCATTGTTCGCGAAACCCTGTCAAAATTCTGCGATGGAAAACTCAAAAAGATTGATGAATCTAATCATCGTTTAGAAGGTATAAACAGGAATGTATGGGAAGGAGATACGTATGTTATGGTTGACCTGCTGTCAGATCAACAACGAACAGTCGTTCAGATTGCAGTCAGAGACTATGGTTTGAATCGAAATATTATAACGCGTTCACCACACATTCTGGACCTTTTCATTGATCGCTTGAATGCTGCTATGAAAAAAGTGGAGTCATCGCACGGGGATGCTGCTGCACGGCTACAGACGCTCGAAGATTTGAAGGCAAAAGGATTAATTACTGATGAGGAATACCGATCAAAAAGAACGGCTATTTTAGGAGGGCTGTAGCATCGCCACTGACGGCGACACGCACTTCCATCTTGGCAGATTCAAAAAAATGAAAATGAACTATGGAAATCTACAGAACAAACCACACGCGGCCAATGGACGGGCATACTGACAGGATTCAGGTCTATCCAGAGATAGCCATGCGGGTTCAAATCATGGAAGATTTTAAGGGGGCAAAATGATTCCGGAATCGAGAGATGAATCAGGCAAATTGAGAACTGGATATTTTATCGCGCTTGGGAAAGCCTTCAAATCTGAAAAGGGGTATTACGACCAAAGCGAATTCAAAGAGCAAATTGAGCAATCCGGAGTTCTTAAAGATGAAGATTGGCTGTCGGATGGAACACATAAGCATACTTGGCGGCACAGGGTTGAGAGGGCCACTCAAAACATCCGAACTGGAGTTTGATTTCAAATTAGGGGACCACCTTAAATTCGCCTTCATTGACGTCGCACACTTGCAACGGTAACTTCCCTTGATGATAAATGTCGCAGAAATCCAGCCGCGCGGCGCGATGACCAAAGAAAAGTTTGAGCCGCTGGCCCGGGAAATTTTCACGCTCAAAAAGCAGTTGAACGCCGTAATCCTCGCGCACAATTACCAGGTGCCGGAGATCCAGGACGTGGCGGATTTCGTGGGCGATTCCTTGGGCCTCGCCCAGCAGGCGGCCAAGACGAATGCGGATGTCATCGTCTTCTGCGGCGTGCATTTCATGGCGGAGACGGCCAAGATCTTGAACCCCAACAAAATCGTGGTCCTGCCGGACAAGGATGCCGGCTGTTCGCTCGAGGAAAGCTGCCCCGCGCCGAAGCTCGCCGAGTTGCAGGCGACCAACCCCAATTTCTGGACCATCGCCTACATCAATTGCAGCGCCGCCGTGAAGGCCTTGTGCGATGTCATTGTGACCAGCGGCAATGCCGAGAAGATCGTCAACGCGGCGCCCAAGGACAAGGACCTGCTCTTCGTGCCGGATGAAAACCTCGGCCAATGGGTCATGGAACAGACCGGCCGTCCGATGACCTTGTGGAAGGGCAATTGTTACGCGCACGTCGAGTTTCAACAAGACCAGGTGCTCGCCGCCAAGCAGCAATTTCCCGACGCCAAGATCATCGTCCACCCGGAAAGCGTCCGCGCCGTGCGCGACCTCGCCGATGCCGTCTGCTCGACCGAGAAGATGATCACCTACTGCAAGAGCAGCCCGGCGAAGCGTTTTGTCATCGTCACGGAGTCCGGCATCATCCACCGGATGCAAAAGGAATGCCCGGAAAAGGAGTTCCTCTGCGCCCCGGTCTTCAATGTCATGCGCATGCCCGGCGACAACTGCCGTTGCAGCGAGTGCAAATACATGAAGATGAACACGCTGGAAAAGGTGCGCGACTGCATGAAAAACCTCGCGCCGCGGGTGGAATTGCCGGCCGAAATCATCCAGCGCGCCCGTCTTCCCATCGAGCGGATGCTCGAAATTTCCGCCAAGCCGATCGAGAACGCCGGCTGATTTCCCCTGTATTTCCCAACGAATCCGTTGATTGTCACAAGCCGCCGGTCTTGTAACATAATCGTAACATTTCCGACGCATGGTTGTAACAGCGTGGCTTCATTCTGTCGCCGTATTTCAACTCCAATCATGAAAAAACGCAACTATTCCAACGTTAAAACCAAATCCGCGCTGATTGCCGGCGCTGCCGCCACCCTGGTCTTGTCCGCAAACTGTCATGCACAGTCTTCGGACGCATTGATCGACAAGCTGGTGGACAAGGGCATTTTGACCACGAAAGAGGCACAGGATCTGCGTGACGACGCGGACAAGAATTTCAACACCGCCATCCAGGCCAAGACCGGCATGCCGGACTGGGTCAGCAGCTACAAGCTCAGCGGCGATTTTCGCGGACGGTTCGACCAGATCTCCGGCGAAAACAGCGCGCTCATCGAACGCAACCGTTTTCGTTACCGCCTGCGGTTTGGCATCACGGTGAACATGCTGGACAACCTTGAGGCCGGCTTCCGCCTCGGCACCGGCGACAGCGCGGGCAACCCGCTCTCGAACAACACGACGGAGGAAAACAATTTCACCAAGAAGCCGATCTGGATCGATACCGCCTACGGCAAATGGACCGCCATCAATTCCGGCGGCTGGATGCTCGCCGCCACCATCGGCAAGATGGACAACCCGTTCACGGTCACGCCCATGGTGTTCGACCCCGACCTCACGCCCGAAGGCGCGGCGTTGCAGGGCAGCTATGCCATCAATGACAAGCACACGCTCGCCTTCACCGGCGCCGGTTTTGTGCTGGACGAGGAAAAGTCAAGCGAGCATGACCCGGCGATGCTGGGCGAGCAATTGATGTTGAACTCCAAGTGGAGTGACCATTGGGCCAGCAGCGCCGGCCTGGCCGCTTTCCAGATCTTGAACAAAGACATGCTCACGAACGGCAATGTCACCGAGAACAACGAGGGCAATACCCGGACCGCGGGTGGCGCACTGGCCAACGGTTTCTCGCCGGTCGTCGCGGATGCCAACGTCACGTACACGTTTGACAGCGCACCGCTTTACAACGGCCCCTTCCCCGTCAAGTTCGGCGTGGAATACATGAACAACATCGCCATCAACCACAACAACAACGGTTACTGGGCCGGCGTCACCTTCGGCAAGTCCGGCGTGCACAAGACCTGGGATCTGACCTACCGCTATGAATACCTGCAGGCCAATGCCTGGTATGACCAGATGGTCGATGACGATAATGGCGTGTTTTATCAAAACGCCTTCAACGGCAGCTCGGCCGGTTACTTCGGCGGCACCAACGTCAAGGGTCACCTCGTCAAGCTGACCTATTCACTCACCGACTCCGTGAGCTTCGCGTTCTCGGCATTCGTGAATGACATGGTCAACAGCAGCGTCACCGGCGCCAGCCAGCCCAAGTCCTCCACGCTGCGCGTATTCGCCGATCTGATGTGGAAATTCTGAGCCTGATTGTCACCCAAATGTAACTAACGTCCGAAAATAAAATCTGTCATAACTCTAATATGAAAAAGTTGTTCTCCATTCTCTCCGTGGCCGCACTCGCGGCAAACCTGCACGCCGGTAATATCACTGTCAAAGGCTCCGACACGCTCGTCATCCTCGCCCAGAAATGGGCCGAGGTTTACATGGGCGAACACAAGGAGGTGAAGATCCAAGTCTCCGGCGGCGGCTCCGGCATCGGCTTCGCGGCGCTGCAAAGCCAGACCACGGACCTCTGCGACGCCTCGCGTCCGGCCAAGGCGGCGGAAATCGCCAAGTGCCAGGTGGTCTTCGGCGGCAAGCGCCCGACCGAATACAAGGTGGCACTGGACGGCCTCTCCGTTTATGTGAACCCGGCGAACACCCTCACGGAATTGACTGTGGACCAGGTCGGCGACATCTTCACCGGCAAAATCAAGAATTGGAAGGAAGTTGGCGGTCCTGATGCCCCCATCACGGTGTACAGCCGTGAGAACAGTTCCGGCACCTACGAGTTCTTCAAAGAACATGTCTTGAAGGGCAAGGACTTCGTGGCCAGCGCCCAGACCATGCCCGGCACGGCGGCCATTGTGCAGGCGGTCCTCAAGGATAAAAACGCCATCGGCTACGGCGGCGCGGCTTATGGCGGCAGCAGCAAACTCCTGAACATCAAACGGGATGACGGTTCCCCGGCCATCGCCCCGACCGAGGAAAACGTGATCAGCGGCACCTACCCGATCTGGCGCCACCTGTATGTCTACGTGAACCCGAACCTGGACAAGGGCGAGATCGCGGCCTATCTGAACTGGATCCGCAGTGATGACGGGCAAAAATATGTCAAGGACATCGGTTACTATCCGCTGCCAAAAAATCTGCGCAGCAACTGATTTGATCGCCTGTTCCTCCACAGGTCAATCACGCGGGCGGTGCGGTTATCCATTGAGATTACTGCGCCGCCCGCATAACTTTTCCGCCGCGTGACGCCAGACACAAAACAAGAACAGCGCCGGCCGCTCGGCTGGATGGGGATCCATCGCGGCCACAAAGCGCGGCCCGTGGAGTGGCTCGCGGAAAAGTTCATCTTCCTCGTCTCGCTTTCCGCCATCGCGATGGTGCTGCTGATCTTCCTGTTCGTCGCCCGCGAAGCCCTGCCGGT
>DATHQS010000113.1:0-7207 GCA_035482455.1 Candidatus Acidiferrales bacterium
AAGCCGAAACATGAGGTCAAGCCCGATTTGACCAAAGTTGTCCTCGACCCGAAAAAGGTTGTGGATGATACCAAGGCGGCTGAAGCCGCCGCGGCCGCGAAGGCGAAAGCCGAGGCCAAGCAGCGGGAGCAGACGCGCAAGGCTTTCCAAGCAGCGATGAACAACATCAAAAACAAGGCATCCTCCGCCACCGAGGTGGAAATGCCCATCGGCGACAGCAGTGTATCATTTGCAAATTATGCGTCGGTGGTGAAGAGCAAATACGAGGGTGCTTGGATCGAGCCGGACAGCGCGGACAATGACGATGCCGTCGTGAAAGTCAGCGTCACCATCGCCAATGACGGGCATGTAACCACCTCAAGCATCGTCAACCCCTCGGGCGATTCCAAGGTGGACAAGAGCGTGCAGCGGACGCTTGACCGCGTGGATTTTGTCGCGCCTTTCCCGGAAGGCGCGAAGGAAAAAGAACGGACCTTTATCATCAACTTCAATCTTAAAGCAAAACGACTTAACGGATGAAAAAAATTCTCGCAATCGCAATCGCAGTGGCCGCGCTGAATCTCGTGCGCGCGCAGGACACAATCGATATTAATGGAGGTATTGATATCTTCGGCCGCAAACCCATTCCGGTGGCGATCACCGGTTTTACCGGCGAGGCGGCGGAGGTCTTGAAATTTGACCTGTACGTGCAAGGTTGCTGCTTCGTTTCCCCTGATGCGGCGCAGTTTGTCATCAATGGCACGGACAATGGCACGGTGGTGGGCAGCGTGACCGACAAAGTTGCCCGCAAAGTTGCGTTTTCACGAAGCTACAACGGCGCAAGCTTGCGCCGACAGGCACATGCTTTTGCCGACGACGTGATACAGGCCATTGAGAGCACGCCAGAAAAGCCAATCAAGCCGATCGGGGCGACGAAGATCGCGTTCAAGTCGCAAAGCCCGGGTGGCAATGGGGAGATTTACGTGGCGGATTTTGACGGGGCGGGCGCGCAGGCGGTGACGAGCGATGCGACGATCGTGGCGCATCCGGCGTGGGTGCCGGGCCGGATGACCCTGTACTACACGAGCTATGCGCGGAGCAACCCGGACATCTTCATGCACAGCCTTTCGACCGGCCAGCGGCGGGTGATCGCGGGGTATTCGGGCCTGAACACGAGCGCGGCGGCCTCGCCGGACGGCACGAAGGTGGCGATGATCCTGAGCAAGAGCGGCAGCCCGAACGTGTGGGTGTGCAATGCGGACGGAACGGGCCTGAAGAAATTGACGAGCGGGCTGGAGGATTCCTCGCCGTGCTGGTCGCCGGACGGGCGCTGGATCTGTTTTGCGACGAAGAAGGCGGAACGGCGCCGGCTGGCGAAGGTGCCGGCGGGCGGCGGCGAAGTGCAATACCTGAGCACAGCCGGGGCGCCGAGCCCGACGGAGCCGGACTGGTCGCCGGACGGCAAATGGATCGCGTTCACAAGCCAGACGGGGGATTTTAACATCTGCGTGATGCCGGTGGACGGCAGCCTGCCGCCGACGGTGCTGGTGGCGGGGCAGAACCCGAGCTGGTCGCCGAACTCGCGGACGCTGGTTTTCAACCGCGGCGGCAACGCGCATCAAACATTGTCTGTGCTTGACGTTTTCACCAAACAATACAAGGATTGTCGCCGAGCGACGGGAAGCAATTCCCAACCCGCTTGGGCGAGATGACTCAAGAATTGCCTGCTTCTCACCAATGACTTTTAACAATCACAAAAATTCGAACTAAACAGAAAAGAGACAATATGAAACTGAACAAAATCATTTTACCCCTGATGATCGCGCTGGTCGCGATGCTGGCCACCACGGGTTGCAAAAAGGGATTTAACGGCAAGACAACGCCGATGCCTGGGCAAACCGGCAGGACGCCTGGTGACGACCAACCCCCTAGCACCATTTCGCAAGCCCCTCCGGTAACTTTCGATCCAAATGCGGTATCGAACCAGAACCCTCCGGGAGGCCTTGCCCAAAATCAGCCTTGGACAATGGACCAAGTGATTCCAGACCCTGCGGCACTGGCCGACCAGACCGTATATTTTGCGTTCGACAGTGCGGCGGTCCTGTCCAAGGAAGAATCCAAGTTGATCATCGTTTCCGAGAAGTTGAAATCAGACCCGAGCGCCAAGCTGCAGATCGAGGGTCATTGTGACGAACGCGGTACGGAAGAGTATAATCGCTCGCTCGGCGAACGCCGCGCATTGGCATTGCGCGAGGCCCTGAACCGTGCTGGCATTGATGGAGATCGCATTCGCACCATCAGCTTCGGCAAGGACAAGCCGGCTGAAACAGGTCATGATGAAGCTGCTTGGAGCAAGAATCGCCGGGGTGTATTCATCTTGTGCCATATGAAGACGGGTTTGTAATTCGCTGAGTAACAACATTTCAAGGCCGCGAGCGATCGCGGCCTTTTTTATTATTATTGGGGTGCGGTTGTATCGCGGGCTGGCCGTTGCAGAATGAACGTGCTGCAGCTGGTGCTGCGCACACAGCCGCGCTCCGGGGGAAGCCCTGCCGTTTTGCGCCTTTACTATTAATCCAAACGGGCGTAAGCTTATGGCAGATTCGATAATTTTATGAATATCACATTAGCATGGGCTCCGGGCGGCATGCAGGTCATTTTGATCCTGGCGATTGTTCTGATCATGTTCGGTGCGAAGAAGATCCCCGAGCTGGCCAAGGGCCTGGGCAAGGGCATCAATGAGTTCAAAAAGGCGACCCGTGAAGTGACGGACGAGATCCATAACTCCGACACGACGAGCACCACGCCAGCCGCGCCCAAGACCCCGCCCGCCAATACGACCGCCCAGACGGCCACCCCGGCGTCCTCCGAGGAAAAGAAGGTCGGCTGAGCGCTGGTTTTTCAGCCGCAGTCTTTCATTCATGGCCGAATTTGCCCCAGAACCGCCGGAGGACGATGGCGGCGGCCCGGTAAAATCTTTCCTGGAGCATCTTGAAGATTTTCGCTGGTTGCTGGTCAAGATCAGCATCACGCTCGGGCTCTCGATGCTCATCTGCCTGGTCGGGGCGAACTATGTGATGGCCATCATCAAGTGGCCGCTATCCCGGGCCAGGGTCAGCTATCCCGGCACCAACCAGGTCGTCACCGTCAGTTTTGGGGCGAATCGCCTCGGTCACTTTACCCTTTCCCCCGAACAGGAAACATCCCTTAACCTCGGCACGAACCGTTTCGTGGCAGTGACGGTGGAGCCGCTGGCGGTGGGGACCAATCAGGTGCTCGGCTGGCGCGTGGACACGAACCGGGCGGTGGCGGAGGAGGCCCGGCAGATGCAGGTGGACCTGGTGAACCTCGGTCCGGCGGGCGGTTTTTTTGTGGCGATCCAACTGGCGTTTTACGGCGGGCTGGTGCTGGCGGCGCCGTTGCTGTTGTATTTCATCTCCTCGTTCGTTTTCCCGGCGCTGCGGATGCACGAGAAGAAACATGTGCTGCGCGGGCTGCTCATCGGACTGGGGCTTTTCTTTGCGGGGGTTGCGTTCTGCTATTTTGCGCTGATGCCGGTGGCGCTGTCCGCCTCGCAGATGTATTCCAACTGGCTGGGGCTGGGCGCGAACCAATGGCGGGCGGAGGAATACATCAGCTTTGTCTGCAAATTCATGCTGGGGATGGGGCTGGGCTTTGAGATGCCGGTCTTGATCCTGACGCTGGTGAAGATAGGCGTGCTGAGCTACTCCACGCTGGCCAAGGCGCGGCGTTACATGATCGTGATCAACATGACTCTGGGGGCGGTATTGACCACGCCGGAGGTGGTGACGCAGGTTTTGATGTTCATACCGTTGCAGTTGCTGTATGAGGTCAGCGTCTGGGTGGCCTGGTATTGGGATCAACCCGATCGCGCCAAGGCCCGCCGGCAGGTGCTGGCCGTGCTGTTGCTGGTGGTGCTGGTCGCGGGGCTGGTATGGGCGGGGTATGTTTATACCTGGCCTCTGGTCCGCCAGCACTGGCATTGAGTTATTGAATTAAAACACGCTTTACAAGCGGGAGAATCGGGTTAAATTCAAAAACATCAATCTGACAAACGTATGCGAAAAATAATTTTTCCTCTTGTGGCCGTCTGTGCGGCGTTGTTTGCCGCCGGTTGCGCCGGCCCGGAACAGAAGCTTGGCCGCGGTGTGAGCAATTCCTGGGACATCATCCGGCTGGGTGAGATGCGCCGTCAGGTGGAACAGACCTCGGTTTTGGAATCGCCCGATGAAGGTTATACCACCGGCGTGATCCGCGGTTTTGACCGCTCGGTGGCGCGCACCGGCCTGGGTATTTACGAGATCATCACGTTCCCGATCCCGCCCTATCATCCGATCGCCACGAAGTATTTCAATCCGCATCCGGCCTATCCCGAGAGCTACAAGCCGGGGTTGATCTCCAACCCGTTGTTTGACACGGACACGTACACGGGTTTCAGCGGCGGCGACATCGCGCCGTTTGTTCCGGGCAGCCGTTTCAAGGTGTTCGACAACTGAACGGGAACATTTTTACGACGCGCCAACAGAAATGTTGGCGCGTTTTTGTTTTCATACCCGGGCGCCCAAAATCTTTTTCGTGTGTTTCAGGGGTTTCACGGTTAAAAATATCCCTCCATGCGCCTGGAAAAACAATCGCCCTGCAAGGTCAACCTGATCCTGAACATCCTCGGGAAGCGCGCGGACGGCTTTCATGAGCTGGAGACGGTGATGCAGCCGGTGAACATCTGTGACACGATGAGCTTTGAGCTGGCCGGCTCCGGCCTGCAACTGACGTGCAGCCATCCCGAACTGCCGGTGGATGCAAAAAATCTGGTGCACCGCGCCGCGACCGCCTTTCTGGCCGTCGCAAAGATCTCTGACGGCGTGCGCATCCATCTCCAGAAGAACCTGCCGCTGGCGGGGGGCATCGGCGGCGGGAGTGCGAATGCGGCGGTGACGTTCACCGCGTTGAATGAACTGTTTGGCGGGCCGTTGCCGCTGGAGAAGCTGCATGAGCTGGCGGCAGTGCTGGGGTCTGATGTGCCGTTCTTTCTATATGACCAGCCGGCGTTGGCGACGGGCCGCGGCGAGAAGGTGGAGACGCTGGACAATTTCCCGGCGTTGCGCGGCAAGGCGTTTTTCCTGGTGCACCCCGGCTTCGGGATTTCAACGCCGTGGTCGTATCAAAACCTGGCGCGGTTTCCAGCGGCGTTGAACGGCCGGGCGGGCCGGGCGCAGGAGCTGGTTACAAAACTGCGGGGGAACGACCTGTTGGCAGCGGTGGGTGATATTTATAATTCGCTGGAAGCGCCGGCGTTCGACAAGTTTCCGGTGTTGTCGCTGTACAAGGAGTTTTTGCGTGAGAATGGGGCGCAGGTTTCGCTGATGTCCGGCAGCGGATCGACGACATTTGCCATCACGGAAAGTCTGGCGGTGGCGGAGCGCCTGGCGGAGAAATTCAAGGGACGGTTCGGCGACAAGGGGTGGATGGCGACGGTGGCTATTTGAAACGCTTGAATTTCGCGAGTGCGAACGATGTCATTTCTTTGGCGGCCGGAATTTTGCACAGCAGGGCGAGCAGCCAATAGAGGCCGCCGGCGATGAGGGCGGGGACGAAGACGGCACCGAGCTTCAAAAGCAGATCGCCGTGGCCGAGATGGGTTTCCCACTGCCGCCAGCAAACAAAAGCGACCGTCCCGGCACCGAGGGCCAGCGCAACGAGCGACAGAAGATTTTGGCGCAGAGATTCCATTTCCAGCTTGCCGAGTTTCTTGCGCAAGGCGAAGAGCAGCAGGGAGACGTTGAGGGCGGAAGTCAGCAAGTTGGCGATGCCGGGCCCGCCTTCGGCCAACGGGCCGAGGAGCGCACCGGCGGCGATAAAATTGATGACGAGACAGACGAGGCTGATCTTCATCGGCGTTTTGGTGTCGCCGAGCGCGTAAAAGGCGCGCGCCAGGATGTTCACGGTTGAAAACATGACCAATCCCGGCGCGAGGCAGATGAGGGCGTACGAGACACGCACGGTGGAGGCGCCGGTGAATTCGCCGCGCTCGAACAGCAGCCGTACGATGGGCTCGGCCAGGGTGACGAGCAGGACGGAGGCGATGAGGTTCAAGAACATCAGCGAGGCGAGCCCGTGCCGCAGGGTGGCGCGGAACTCGGGGTAATTTTTATCCGAGGCGAGGCTGGCGAGGGCGGGCAGCAGGTAGGTGGCGAGCGAGATGCCGAAAATACCCTGGGGCAGTTCCATGAGGCGCACGGCGCCGTTGTAGGAGGAGACGATGCCGGTGCCGACGAACAGCGCGATGAGTTGCACGAGGGCGACGTTGATCTGGAACGCCGCCACGCCGATGGCCCCGGGAATCATCTGGCGCACCACGCGGTGCACGGTTTCATCGCGCCAAGGCGAAACCCAGCGGTAACGGAAGCCGTCGCGCCAGATTGTGGGCATTTGAAACGCCGCCTGCGCCACGCCCGCGGCCAACACACCGTAGGCGAGGGCAAAAATTTGGACGGGCAGCCTTTGTTCCTTGGGCAAGCCCACGCCAAATTTTGGCGCGAGCCAGTATACGGACGCAATCATCACGATATTGAGCATCGTCGCGCCCATCGCCGGGATGAAAAAATGGCCGCGCGCGTTCAACATGCCCATCATGGCCGCGGCGAGACAGACGAGCAGCATGTAGGGGAACATCATGCGCATCAGCTCGAGCATCAAAACGGTCCGGTCGGGGAAATGTCCGGGCGTCCAGAAATGGATGGTCTGGTCCGCGGGCGGCACCTCGTTGACGTGGTTAGAAATCTGCTGCGTCACGCGCGCGCCGGTATCGGTCATGGGCCCGGTATTTTTGGGAGTGCCAAAGGCGAGCGCGAGGGAAACCACGAGCATGGCCACGGCGATGACGACGCTGGCGGAGACGATGAGGCCGGAGATGACGGCGTTGGCAGCACGCCACATTTCCTGTTCGCCGTGGGTTTTCTCCTTTTCCTTGAAGACGGGGATGAAGGCGGCGGTCAACGCGCCCTCGCCGAGGAGCCGCCGGAAAAGGTTCGGAATGGTGAAGGCGTACTGGAAGGCGTCGTTGACCCAGCCGACGCCCATGAAATGCATGTAAGCCATCTCGCGCACCATGCCGAGCAGGCGGCTAAACAGGGTGGCGGCGGCCATGGCGCCGGAGGCTTTCAGCATTTTTGACACGGCGGAATTCTCATGCAAAGGCGCAAGGGCG
>DATHQS010000114.1:0-13431 GCA_035482455.1 Candidatus Acidiferrales bacterium
CCCGGCCCAGCCGGAGGCCGCCGCCACGCCCGCCGCCACACCGGCTGTCGCCGTGCAGCGGGGCACCGGCCAGCACATCCTGGTGGTGGATGACGAGCCGGCACTGGTGCGCGTGACCATGAAACATCTTCAGAATCTTGGTTATCAGGTGACGGGGGTGAATTCCGCCGCGGAAGCCCTACAGGCGCTTCACGGGCAGCCGGAACGCGTCGACCTGGTGATCACCGACCTGACGATGCCGGACATGAACGGAATCGGCCTGGCCCGGGCGCTGCATGAGCTGCGCCCGAATCTGCCGGTCATCCTGGCCAGCGGTTTTGACGGGGCGAAAACCGCCGCCGCCGACCAACCGCCAAACATCCGTATGTTGCTGCAAAAGCCTTTCAGTGCCGCATCGCTGGCGAAGACGATCCAATCCGTGCTCGCGGTGTGAGGGGCAAAAGCCACGACGGGACCAATGGTTACACGCACGCGAGGTGTCTGCGCTCCGGAGCGAAAAGATTGACGGGCGGCGGTTTTGGCGTGAACCTAGGTCTTGGAATATGAAGGCGTCGTTTTGGAGTTGGATCGTGCTGCGTAAACGCAAATTGCTGCTCTGGGGCTTTGGGCTGTTGTTGTTTTATACCGTGATGGGCTTTCTCATCCTGCCGCCCATCGTGCGGAGCATCGCGGTCAAACAGCTTTCCAAGCAACTGGACCGCGAGGTGTCGATCCAACAGATCAAAATCAACCCCTTTGCGCTCTCCACGACGGTGCGCGGGCTGCTGATCAAGGACAAGGACGGCGAGCCGTTTCTTTCGTGGGACGAGGTCTATGTGAACTTCCAGATCTCGTCGCTGTTCACCCGGGCGTGGACGTTCAAGGAGATCAGCACGTCCAAGCCCTACGTCCGCGTGCAGATGAACAAGGATTACACGTTCAATTTTTCCGACCTCATCACGAAATTTTCCACCAACGCGGCCCCGGCCAAGCCGGTCGCGGAAGGCAAGCCGCTGGTGCTGCACATCGGGCGGCTGCACATCGGCGGGGCGGAGGCGGCGTATGCGGATTTCACCACGCGCGAGCCGTTCAAGCGCGTGCTGGGTCCGCTGGACATCACGCTGGATGATTTCCGCACGGACCCGGACAACAAGAATCCGTATGCGTTCTCGGGCACGACGGACGCGGGCGAGCGCATCGCGTGGAGCGGATTTTTCTACCTGTCGCCGCTGCGGTCGCAAGGGTCGCTCACGCTGGACAAGTTCACGCTGAACAAGTACGCGCCGCTGTACCAGGACCTGGTGCGGTTCGAGGTGCGGGACGGCAGCATCGGGGTGCATTTGAATTACCGTTTTGAATTGAGCGGCACGAACCGGGTGATGCAGGTGAAGAACACGGCCTTGGCGCTGCGCAATTTCAAGCTGGGCATGCCGGGGGACACGAACAACGTCGCGGAGCTGATGCATTTTGCGGTGACGGGCGCGAGCGCGGACCTGCAGAGCCACGAGGCTTCGGTGGAATCCATCTTGGTGAACGGCGGCAGCCTGTTCCTGCGGCGTAACCAGGACCAGTCGGTCAACGTGCTGGAGATGGCCAAGCCGGCGGAGACGGCCACGAACGTCCCCGGCGGCATCGTGGTGCTGCTCCGTTCGGTGACGAACGCGGTGGCGATGCTGTTGCAGAGCACCAACCAATGGCGCGGCACGGTGCAGATGGTGGATGTGACCAACTGCGATTTGCATCTGGAAGACCTCGTGAATTCCCGGCCGGCGCGGCTGGACTTGAGCGATATCCAATTCGATGCGAAGAATATTTCAAACCTGGCGGGCACGAATTTGACGGCGGACTTTTCCATGCGCTGGAACACGAACGGCTTGGTCAAGGTGCAGGCCACGGCGGCGTTGCTGCCGCCCACGGCGGAAATCCAGATGGATGTCGACCAGCTCAACCTCGGCACGCTGGATCCGTATCTCGAACCGAAATTGAACCTGTACATATTGGGCAGCAAAGTCGGGTTGCATGGAAAGGTCAATTTGACGACGCCCGCGGACGGTCTGCCGCAGGTCACATTTCACGGCGATGCGGGACTGGACGGATTTCACACGGTGGACGGCGATCTGGCGGAAGATTTGTTGAAGTGGGACTCGCTGAGCTTCAACGGCATTGACGCCAACCTGAACCCGCAAACCGTGGCCATCAAGGAAATTCTCGTGGACAACTTGTACGCGCGGCTGGTCATCGAAACGAACAAGTCCATCAATCTGCTCAACGCGCTACGGATGACGAATGCGCCGGCAACGAACGAGGTCAAGGCCGTCGCCACGGGCGGCACCGTGACGAATGCGCCGCTGCCGCCGGTTTCGGTGGGCGTGATCATCATCACGAATACGCAGCTGAGCTTCACGGACCGCTCGCTGTCGCCGGAAGTGAACCTGAGCATCCGCGACGTGAACGGCAGCGTGGCAGGGTTATCGACCGAGCAACTGCAACACGCGGTGGTGGACCTGAGCGCGAAGGTGGACGGGGTGGGGCCGGCAACCATCACCGGGCTGATCAACCCGTTGAACCAGACGGCGACGAACGACATCAAGATTTCGCTGAAGGACATGGACCTGACGCCGGCGAGCCCGTATGCGGGGAAGTTCGCGGGCTATCGCATCGCGCAAGGGAAACTGAACTTGGACCTCGCGTATGAGCTGGTCGGGAAAGATCTGAAGTCGAAAAATGTCATCACGCTGGACCGGTTCACGTTTGGCGAGAAGGTGGAAAGCCCGGAGGCGACGCATCTGCCGGTGCGGCTGGCGATCGCCATTCTGAAAGACCGCGACGGGAAGATCGTTTTGGATGTGCCGATCGATGGCCGGACGGACGACCCAAAATTCCACGTGTCCAAGGTGGTCTGGGGCGCGATCGGAAATATTTTGGAAAAGGTGGCGACCTCGCCGTTCTCGTTGTTGGGCGCGCTCGTCGGCGGCGGTGGCGAGGAATTGGGTTACCAGGATTTTGCGCCGGGGAGTGCGAGTTTGACGGATGACGGCAAGAAGAAGCTCGATACCTTGACGAAGGCGCTGCATGAACGGCCGGCGCTGGGCCTGGAAATCTCCGGCAGCGTGGATGCGGCGAGCGACCGCGAGGGGCTGGAACGGATGGCGCTGGACAGTCAAATCCGCATGCAGGTCTGGCGGAAATTGCGCAAGTCCGAGCAGGCGACGAACTCGGTAGACCAGGTGGTGTTGACGCCGGATGACCGGGCACATTGGATCCTGAAGTATTATGGCGAAGCGGTGGCGAACGGGAAGATCACGCCGGAATTGATCGCGGCGAACACGAACCTGGCGGTCTTTGCGGCGAAAGTGGCCGCCGGTAAGCCGACCAACATCAAGGCCGCGACGTTGTTGATGAATTTTGACACCAAGGGAAGCGGCAACACCAACGGCCCGACGTACCAGTCCAAGCTGGTGCCGCCGCCGGATGCGAACGAGGCGCTGCTGCTGGCTACGTATCCGGTGAGCGAGGGCGACCTGGAGACGCTGGCCGCCGCGCGGGCGAAAGCGGTGCAGGATTATCTGCTGCTGGGCGGCCAGACCGAGGCGTCGCGCCTGTTCCTGAAGGCGAGCCAAGGCGGCTTGCGCGCCGAAGGCAGCCGGGCGTATCTGCAATTCCAATAGAGCAGGGCATTTTAAGAAAATGCTTTGGCGGCTGTATCACACGAATGGGGAATAGCCAAGCCGGCGCGGCGCGCTATCATTTTCAAAATCCACGATGTCACATCGCCTGAAAATTTTGCTGGTGGCCGCCGCCGGCCTGTTGCTCGGCGCCGGACAGTTCCTGCCGGCCGCACAACCCACGTTGGAATCCGGCTGGGAAAATCCGCCGAACGCGGCGCGGCTCCGCGCCTACTGGTGGTGGCTCAACGGCAACGTGACCAAGGCGTCCATCACGCGCGACCTCGAGCAGATGAAGGCGAAAGGGTTTGCCGGCGCGGTCCTGGTGGATGCTGACGGCGCATCGCAGGGCGGCAATGCCAAGGTTCCGCATGGCCCGACGTTTTTCACGCCCGAATGGCGCGAGCTTTACAAACATGCGTTGCGCGAAGCCGACCGGCTGGGGCTGGAAATCAGCCTGAACATCCAGAGCGGCTGGAATCTCGGCGGCCCGGTGGTTACGCCGGAGGATGCCGGTAAAAAATACATCTGGTCGGAAATCAAGATCACCGGCGGCACGAACGTGGAAGTGAAGCTGCCGCTGCCAAAGGCGCGGGAGAATTTTTACCGCGATGAGGCGGTGGTCGCCTACCGCGTCAAAGCTGCGCCGAAGCCTGAGCCGTTGAAGAACTGGAAGCAGAAGGCGTTGCAGGAATCGTTGCAGCCGTTCTCCGCGCCGGATTCGTCACCACTGTTCGCCGAAATTTCCGGGACGCCCGGCGAGGAAGATGCGGAGACGGCGGAGGTGATCGACCTCAGCGGGAAGCTCGGCGCGGACGGGGTTTTGAAATGGGCTGCGCCCGCCGGTGCCTGGCAGGTTTTGCGCTTCGGTTACACCATCGGCGACCATGCCCATGTGTCCACGAGCAGCGAAGGCTGGCAGGGGTTTGCCATTGATGTGTACAGCGCGACGGCGTTTCAACATTACTGGGACAAGGTAGTGGAACCGCTCATCCTGGATGCCGGGCCGCTCGCGGGTAAAACCCTGAAGTATCTGCACACGGACAGTTGGGAGATCGAGCTGGCGAACTGGACACCGGCGATGCGCGCGGAATTTCAAAAACGGCGCGGCTACGACCTGCTGCCCTGGCTGCCGGTGCTGGCGGGACGCATCGTGGATTCACGCGAGGCGAGCGACCGTTTTCTTTTTGATTACCGCAAGACGCTCGGGGACATGGCGATTGACAATCATTACCGGCTGTTCCGCGACAACGCGCACAAGCACGGCATCGGCATCCATCCCGAAAGCGGCGGGCCGCACGCGGTGCCGATCGATGCCCAACGCTGCCTCGGCTGGGACGACGCGCCGATGAGCGAATTCTGGGCGTGGTCATGGACGCACCGCATCGGCGATGCGAACCGCTTTTTTGTGAAGCAGCCGGCGAGCGCGGCGCATACCTACGGGCATCCGCTCGTGTTCGCCGAGGGGTTCACCAGCATCGGACCGCACTGGCAGGAGCACATCTGGGATAACCTGAAGCCGAGCTTCGACAAGGCGCTCTGCGAGGGGCTGAATGTGCTGGTCTGGCACGCGTTCGTCTGCTCGCCGGATGAGACGGGGATTCCCGGGCAGCAGTATTTCGCCGGGACGCACCTGAATCCCAAGGTGACGTGGTGGGAAAAATCCGCGCCGTTCTTCAGCTACATCGACCGCTGCCAATGGATGCTCCAGCAGGGGCATTTTGCCGCGGATGTTTTGTATTACTACGGCGACCATGTACCGAACTTCACGCAGTTCAAACGCACGGACCCGGCGCACACGGGTGCCGGTTATGACTACGATGTCATCACCGAAGAGGCGCTGATCGGGCGGGCAAGCGTGAAGGCCGGGAAGATCGTCCTGCCGAACGGCATCGAGTATCGCGTGCTGGTGCTGCCGGACCGCGAAGTCATTTCGCTGGCGGTGCTCAAGAAGATCAAGGAACTGGTCACGGCCGGCGCCACGGTCATCGGTCCGAAACCATTGCACGCCGAAACGCTGGGGAATGCCGCGTCATCGGATGCGGAGGTGAAGAAAATCGCGGATGAATTGTGGGGCGGCAATGGCGGCAAAGGTCGCGTTATTGCGGGTAAAACCTCCCGGGAAGTTTTGATGGGCGATGGCATCGGGCCGGACTGCGAGTTTCAGGCGGAGAGCGGGGACTTTGATTACATCCATCGCCGGACGGACGATGCGGATATTTATTTCGTCGCGAACCGGACGAATTATGCCGCGAAGGCGACCGTGGTATTTCGGGTTGCCGGCAAGGTGCCCGAGTTATGGAATCCAGTGACGGGGGAACATAAGCCGAAGCTGGAATTTTCGGAGAAGGACGGGCGCACGTTTGTGCGGTTGGGATTTGCACCATGCGGTTCATGGTTTCTGGTGTTCCGTAAGGCGGTACCACATGCTGAGGTGGCTGACGCCAAGCTTGAGGAATTTATATCAACGCAGGAACTTTCCGGCCCTTGGACGGTTCATTTCGACCCGAAATGGGGCGGGCCGGAGACGGCGCAGTTTGACTCGCTCGTGAGTTGGACCACGCGGCCGGAGCCGGGCATCAAATTTTATTCCGGTACGGCGGTTTACGAAAAAACGTTTAACTGGAACCTCAAGGGCGGGAAAACCCTTGTCGATCTCGGCAACGTCCGCGAGCTGGCCGAAGTGAAGGTGAATGGCAAATCCTGCGGCATCCTCTGGTGCCCGCCGTGGCGCGCGGACGTGACGGACGCATTGCAGGCCGGCGAGAACAAGCTGTCGGTGGAAGTGGTGAACTTCTGGCCCAACCGCATCATCGGCGATGCGGGCCTGCCGCCGGAGCAGCGGCTGACCCAGACGAACATCCGCGAACTCACGGCGAAAACGCCGCTGCCGGAGTCGGGACTATTCGGCCCGGTCAAACTGGTCTGGGTGAAGTGAGCGCCTATGCCAAAACGACTGGCCGCAACCCCGTTGGAGACCTCTGCAAAACGCAGTGGGACAGGCATCTTGCCTGTCGTGTTGCAGCTTTTTCCAAACCAACTGGACAGGCTGGAAGCCTGTCCCACTAGTTTGCCGGCCTTTCGCAGAGATTTCCGTTGGGATTCGCCAGAGCAGGCAGGGCGCCCATCCCGTCTCAATTATTTCAAAGAGCAGACGTGGCCGTGCGGCCACCAAAATCATTTCTTCACCAAACCATCGCCGATGATCACGCGGTAATCCTTGATGTGACCGCCGCCTTCGCCCTGGCGCGGCACGTAGCGGAAGCCGGAGATGACCTGGGATTTTCCGAGGTCCAAGATCAGGCGATGCGGATGGTTCGGGGAATTATCCTTCCATTCCGTGTGCCAGAAATTCGCCGTCTGACCGTCGATGGCGTTCTCCGCCGTGCCGTCCTCGCCGGTGCGTTCCTCGCTATCCACGTAGGCGATGGTCCAGCCGTTGTGACTGATGGGTTTGCCGGCGGCATCGAACAGGTCCAACTCGGCGACGGCGGCGTAAGGCTTGCCGTCGTGCGCGTTCAACGATTCCAGGCAGAAAAAGCGGCCGGTGGCGTTGGAGATGAAATTGATGTCCTGCGTATCCGTGCCCGGGGCAAACGTGCCGTTGATGATCGTGGCCTTGCCTTCGAGGTTCAACGTCACCTGCGGGCGGCGCACCTTGGCGAAATCCTTCTCCGGATGCAATTCATCCAAGATGGGCTTGGAGAGTCCGGCGATGCTATGGCTCTCCGACCCGAGCAGGTCGAGGATCACGATATCATTCGTGCCCGCGTGCAACCAGCAACCGGGCGCGTAAGCGGTTTGCGACGGGCCGATGTTCCAGTAACGGCCCAGGCAACGGCCGTTCACCCACAGATCGCCCTTGCCCCAGCCGCGCAGGTCGAGAAACGTGTCGCCGGCATTTTCCAGCGTGAACGTGCCGCGCCAGAATGCGGGTGAATTTCCAATTTCAGTATGAGCCTCGTTACCTCGGCTGCTACGGAATTTGAGACCGGCGAGCATCTTATCATCCAGCGGCAGGTTGAAGATCTGCCAGTGGAGCAGGGGTTCGCCGCCCAGCTTCACCGGCGCGATGAGGCCCTTGCGATCGGCCATCTCCGGGCCAAAATTGATGCGACCCATCGGCTCCACGAGAATGTCGAGCCGGCTGGCGGCCTTGCGCTCTGGTAAAACAATTTTGGCGCTGGCGCTGCGCCGGTCGAGGATGCCGATGCGCTGGCCGTCGAGATAGACGTAGCCGAAATCGTGGATCGCCGCGGCCTCGAACGTCGTGGCCGCACCGGCGGGGATCTGGGTGCGATAGAGGATGCAACCGTAGCCTTGGTCATATGCCTCCATGTTGCGCGGGGATTCATCCGCCACCGGACTCGGGAGGTTGTCGAACACCGGCGCGGCCGCTTTCAATTCCACCGGCGCGAAGCGGATGACCGGGTTTTGCGCGGGCGGTTCCGGCATTTTTTCACCGGGCAACAGATATTTGGCGAACAGCTCGCGCGTCTGGAAAAATTTCGGCGTGGCCCAGCCCGCCTCGCTGATGGGCGCGTCGTAATCATAGCTCGACGTATCCGGCTTGAACGGCCGGTCGCAGCCCGACCACAGGCCGAACGTCGTGCCGCCGTGCGCCATATAGATGCTGAAGGACGCGCCCATGTCCAGCATGCGGGTCAGGTTCGGCAGATAATTTTCCGGCTTGCCCAGATGATGCGGCTGGCCCCAGGTATCGAACCAGCCTGGATAAAATTCGCTGCAGATCAGCGGGCCCACCGGCTGGATCTTTCGCACCTTCGCAAAATTCTTCACCACATCGCTCCCGAAATTTCCCGCCTGGAAGAGGTTCGTCAGCATCCCGTTCGTCATCACGCTGGGCGGATTGCACTGGAAGAGCGGCACGTCAAAGCCCCCATCCACCAACGCCTGCCGGATGTCATCCATGTAGCCCGTGTCCTTGCCGTAAAAGCCGTATTCGTTCTCCACCTGCGCCATGATGATCGGGCCGCCGTGCGTGACCTGCAGCGGACCGAGCACGCGGCCGACCTCCTTCAGGTACGAGCGGACGGCGTTGATGTAGCGCGGATCGCGCGTGCGCAGCCTGATGTCGTCGTTCTTCAGCAGCCACCACGGCGTGCCGCCCATCTCCCATTCCGCGCAGGCATACGGGCCGGGCCGCAGGATGACCCACAGGCCTTCCTCCTGGGCGATGCGGCAAAACTCCGCGTCATCCGCCTGGCCGGTCCAGACATATTCGCCCGGCTTCGGCTCGTGCAGGTTCCAGAAGAGATAGGCGCAAACCGTGTTCAAGCCCATCGCCTTGGCCAGCTGCAACCGCTGCCGCCAATACTCCTTGGGCACGCGCGCCGCATGGATCTCGCCGCACCGGATCTGCAGCCGCTGGCCATCCAGCAGAAAATCATTCGTGCTGATGACGAAGGTGTGGGCCGGCGCATTGGTCTCAGCCGCCACGCACGGCGTGGAGCGCAGGGTGATGAACAGGCAAAGACCCAGGGCCAGCAGGGGAATGCCCCGGAAACATTCAATCTTCAATGTGCTCTGTAGAAACCTTATGGCGTAGGAACTGGTTTGACGTTTTGGACTGCGGTGGCAAGGCGATAGCCGCGACACCGCTTTCGAACGGACGATGACTTTCGCGGGCTCGAGCATCTCCCTTGCGCCCAAAGCGGCATGGCGCTGCGCTTCCCGCCGCAGTCCAAAATGCGCCCGGCGGTTCCAGAGGCAACTGGCCAGGAGCGCACGACTGGTTTTATTTTGGCCACCATATCGATGGTTTCTCCAAAGCCTGTTCAATGTTGAAAGTTTCTTCCAGTTCATGGAGAGCAACGCGCTGGGATTCATGCTGTAAAAGTACACCAACCGGTGTTGAAAAATCAGCCCGGAAAAATATCTCTTTCGGGTAATGGTAAAAGTGGAGGAAATTGGTAGCGCGCCGGGGAATCGAACCCCGCTATTGGCCTTGAGAAGGCCATGTCCTAGCCGATAGACGAGCGCGCCACGAGTGAAAGATTTTACCCGCGCCCGCCCCGAAGTCAATCCGGGCTTAAGGGCGAAACCTTTGCAAATCGTCCTCCTCCTCGTTCTCGTCCTCGTCCTCGGATCTTTTTGGCATTCGCATCTCATAAAATTTTTAGGTCGGATTAGGTTGGATTTACCCGGATACGCCATCCGCCAAGACCCTTGGCGCAGGCAACTGGAGCGCCGGCTTCCAGCCGGCGTGTTTGGTGCTTTTTAGTCATTCGTCATTAGTGTTTCGTTATTCCACCATCGGCGGCGGCCCTTTTCGCCGATTTTTCCTTTCGCATATTTCGCGGTTCCATTGCTTGGCGGTTGATCGCCCGTCCGTCCGGCATCGGCACGCGTGCGTGTTGAAATAAAAAAAATCCAAAAAAGCTGGGAATGGATGTGAAACGATGGGAATGGATGGTTGATGGCCAGTCCGGCATCGGACATTTTTTTTCCAAAAACTGTGCGGATAAGGGGAAGATTGGTTCATTTGGGTACATTTTGGTCCATTTCAGGTAATTTCGGTCGCGACAGACAGGTTTGCCCCTGGTGCCCAGCGGTGACCGTACGCCAGCATCACAAAATAATTTTTTCTCGGAATGGGCGAATATTGGCGAATTTGACCGAATATCGGCGAATATGGACGAATGCCAGATGGCCCGTGCAGCTGGCCTGTCGCGCCGTAGTCGGACGAAGGCGCATGGCCGTACGCTAGTACCTTTTTTTAATTCTAGGGCCCGACAAGACCCGACAAGGCCCGACGGCCCTTGCGCCCTGCTTGAAACTTGAAACTGAACACTTGAAACTCGCTCCCGAGTTCCAGTTCGCTTCCATCCATGCAATTGGCATGTCATACGCCGACCGTATCACACCTCCCCAAAACTTGAATTTCTCCCGGGAATGTAGAATGCAGATTTATGCCATTTATTTTCATTTTTTCCGAGTGGGAAGAGGGTCCGACCCGAAAAGTTGAAAACGTTTTTGCTAATAACTTTCAACCAGTAACTTGCAACATTCAACGCATAGCCAGCCAGTGGCCAAAGTCGCACTTTTGCAGGGGAATTTGAAGGTTTTCGGAAATCAAAATTTGAGCCGTTTCGGATTCAACCCGTAGCCCCGTCGGGGCAAAAGTTAGTAGCGCGTCGTTTCAACGGCGGGCATTCTCTTCGCTATTTTCTGAGCAATTCTTGTATTTCTTTTAGACAGACATTGGGAATTTTAAACCCACCTAAATCTGTAACGGCTAAGGCCGAGGCAAATGCAGCCATCACCGCGGGAAAAGCGATGCCAAAGGCCAACATGAAAATCCCACCGCTTTTAGCAGGCGTTGCTGGTGAATATTTTGTGGCTGCGGAGTTATCGCGCCGTGGTCATATTGCATCTATCTCACTTCGCAATACACGTGGCATTGATATCCTGGCCACGAACAAAGACGCGTCACTTTCAATTACGATTCAGTGCAAAACGAACCAGTTGGCTCAGAAGACTTGGATATTGAATGAGAAGAGTGAGGATTTTGTTTCCGACAAACACTTCTACGTATTTGTTGCGCTTGGCAATGTTTCCGACCGCCCCAGTTACCATATTGTTCCGAGTCGTGCTGTTGCCGACCACACCAGCGTAACACACCGCAAGTGGTTGGAAACGCCGGGACGTGCTGGACGCAAGCACGTTGACACCCCGATGCGAAAGTTCTCAGATACAGATGATGCGTTCCTGGAAAGATGGGATTTGCTTGGACTGTAAAAGGCCTAGAAAAATGACGATCACAAGGCCAATCACTTTATGGACGAGTTAAAGACATCTGAATTCTGGGCGCGGCATGGCATACCAGTCCCGCGCGCTGCTTCTCTCGCCGAACCGGCGGTGGTGGCCTTGGATAAAGCTCATCAAATTTTTTCATCGTCATTTGATGGTGCCCCGGAGCCCAAGGAAACATCAGGTATGGTCCGCTGCGCCTTGGAGAATCTCTCGAACCGGCTGTATGAGCAGGCAGCCGGTATGTTGGTATGCTTGGGAACCGGTTCGGCCGCGGCGGCGGAAACGGTCGCCAGAACTGTGATTGAAGGGGCAATGAACCTGCAATTTATTGCTTCCGGTAATCATGAGGCCAAATTGTTTGCGTTTTTCTATCAATATATTCAGGAGCATGACCGGAAACTCCGTGACTGGCAGCAACTCGAGAACTCCCGGCTCCAAACGCCTGGGCGAACAGAAATCTTGGCAGCCATTGCGGCCCGGTTGAAGGCTCATCAATTGGTATCCGACTTTGTGAAAGGCCTTGGCAAAGGGTTTGGCTATGACCAGCCTGCGACCGTGGCGCAATACTGGCCGGGTTCCTTGTATAAGCGGTGCGAACAGATGGATAAAACCGGCGACTACCTAACTTCTTACCATCGCCTCAGCGCATCTTCCCACATCAACGCCGAGGAAACAATTCGGTGGTTGATTGGAATTCATCAATCTGCCGTCGGGCCAGATTCTGAAATCCAGCTAAAATTGAGTATTGAAACGGTATCCTTCAGCGCCATGATGACGCGGATTGCCGTGGTTCATTACATCGAGGCAAACATTGTCGCCTCCCAGGCATTGGATGCAAAATGTGATCAAGCCATGGTCCAAGAAATCATGGCAAAACTGTATAAAAGTATTGTTGATATAGCCTCAGCGGCGGGTTCACCGAATTGAAGCTTCTCTGGAGCTTTACCCGCCGTGCCCTTCCGCTCGTCACCCATCACCCGTCACCCGTCCGCTTCAAGGCGTAACATCTTCACCCAACTCGACGTTCCAGTAGGCGAGATCAATAAAATGTTTCCAGCTGTCGTGCCGGTGCAGGGTGAAATTGATCTGCACGAACGGACGCCATTTGGGTGTGTAGGGGCAGGCATCCTGCCTGCCGTAGAGCCGGGCTTCCAGCCCGGCGGACAAAAGCGTTCGGAGATTACTAGCGCACTGGAATTCTTGCGAGTCGCGGGTGGAACAATGGTTTTTTCCGGACGGCAGGGATGCCGCCCTCTACGTCAGGCAGGATGCCTGACGCTACTAGGGCGTAACATCTTCCCCGAGTTCCACGTTCCAGTACGCAAGATCAATAAAATGTTTCCAGCTATCGTGCCGGTGCAGGGTGAAGTTGATCTGCACGAACGGACGCCATTTGGGTCGCTTGGGTTTGCGCACCAGGTTCATGCCCGCCTCGTTCGGCGTGCGGTTGGATTTGCGCGTGTTGCAGGTGATGCAGGAACAAACGATGTTTTCCCACGTGGTCGGGCCGCCGCGGTCGCGCGGGATGACGTGGTCCAGGTTCAGGTCTTTCCGGTCAAACACGTCGCCGCAATATTGGCAGGTGTTCTTGTCGCGCTCAAAGATGTTGTGCCGGGTGAATTTCACTTCCTTCTTGGGCATCCGGTCGTACATGAAGAGCAGGATGATGCGGGGCAGGCGGATGCGGAAGGAGATGGCGTTGATGGTGTCTTCCTGCGGGTTGCTGGCGGAGACATCGCGCCATTCGTCGAAATTGAAAGTGCGGAACGAACCGTCGGGATTCTCGGTCACCACCTGCGCGTGGCCTTGGAAGAGAAGGGTGAGCGCCCGGCGGGCTGAGCAGACATTGACTGCCTGCCAAAGCCGGTTCAACACGAGGACGTGCTGGGTTAACGCGGTTTTCATGGCGCGACTGCCGGGAAAGTAGCAGAGCCGCATTTAAGGGTCAATGCCAGATGCAAATGTTGCTGAATTGTCACGGTACGAGCGAGCGTACCGCGGGTGCAAGGTT
>DATHQS010000115.1:0-10624 GCA_035482455.1 Candidatus Acidiferrales bacterium
GGGCGGACGAGGAGGCAACGGCGTCCAACGCGCACCAGACGGCCACCAACCCGCCCGATGCGAGCCTGCAGGCCACCAATGCCACGGCCGAACCCAAGCCCTACACCGACGAGGAACTCACCAAAAAGCTGACCGACGCGATGAATGAACGCACCGAGGACACCACGGGTGACGCCGGGGCGAAATCCGCGGTGGAGGTGAACAAGGACTCCGTCACGTTCGTCACCAGCCAGACGTATGCATCGATCGAAGAGATGTTGAAAGAAAGCTACGCCATCTGGAGCCGGGGCGGCATGTATTTTGAGAATGCGTGTTTTGAGACCGACACCAACGGCCTGCTGCGCGTGACGTTCACGCCACAGGCCGGCATGGAACGGGACATGAAAAACGCCAGCGCCGAGTGGAAATTGACCGGCGCGAAAAGCGAACTCAAGCTGGTTTTCCCCGGCAAGGTGGTGAGCAGCGGTTTTCCGGCCATGGACACCAACGCGACCTGGGTGCTGGTGGACGGCAAGCAGAGCGAAACCGTGGAGGCAATGGCAAAACTTTATGCCGCGCCCACGGTCATCACCGCCGAGGCGGGCGGGCTCAAACTGGACCAGCCGCTGGAATCCAAAAAGCTCATCCGGGCCAGGCGTCATCCCGGGGCGGACAACGACGATCTGCCGATCACGGACGCGGGGCCGGGCTTTGCGGCCGAGGCCCAGAGCGTGACCACCACGATGCTCCATGTCTTTCCGGGCGGAGAGGACTATTTCAAGAATGGCGGCTCCTCCGGAACGCAGACTGGCGCGGTGGTGAACGCCAAACTGTTTGCGCCGAAGGGACGCACCCTGCAATCCGTGAGCGATGTCCGCGTGCTCAAGGCCGTGGATGACAAGGGCCGGTCCGTCGTGGCGGAGGAGCCGGCGGATGAAGAAAATGATTCTTCGGAAACCTTTTCCAGGGACTCGCAGGACACCAGCTCATTGCAGGTCCAGCTTCATTTGCAATTGCCGCAGCCGGACGCGCAGTCCATCGATACGATCTCGGCCGAGGCCGTGGCGATGACCGTCGGCACCTGGAAGGAGATGACGCTGACGAATCTCCAGGAAAACGCGACGAACGAGACCGACCTGGCCGCCGTGCTGCCGGGGGCGAAACTGGTGATCATAAAAAATTCTTCAAAGAAGAACCAGATCATCATCCAGGCGCGCATCAAGGGGCCGCGCGCGGTGTCGCGACTGGAGGTTCACGCCAAAAAGCCCGGCAACGAACAGTTCAACAGCTCCACTTCAGAACGAAGTTCCAGCGCCAAAGGCACGGAATCC
Organism: Candidatus Acidiferrales bacterium; assembly: GCA_035482455.1. GTDB lineage: Bacteria > Verrucomicrobiota > Verrucomicrobiia > Limisphaerales > UBA11358 > UBA11358. Next base: position 1,311 of record DATHQS010000115.1, read on the forward strand.
ACGCGCAACATCACCATCCAAGGATATGACTTTGGCGACGGCGGCGCCGCATCGCCCGAGGCGGTGATCCTCACCATCCGCTATCCGGAGGATCAGAAACGCGAGCGGGTGAAATTTGAACTGAAGAGCCTGGACCTGCTTTGACCGGCCGGGACCGGACAAGAAAGAGCGGCGGGCGCTTTTGTTTAGTGGACGCGGCAGCCGGCTTGACGTAAAACAGTCCCATGATCGTCATCATCAGCGGCACCAACCGGCCCGGGAGCAACACGCGCAAGGTTACCACGCACGTCGAGGCGGCCTACAAGGCGCTCGGGGTCAAAACGCAACTTCTGGACCTGGCGGAGCTACCGGCGGAGATCTTTTTGCCGGCGTCGTACGGCGAGAAACCGGCGGGGTTTAAAAAATTCACCGAGGCGGTGCTGGCTTCGGACGGGTTGGTCGTCATCACGCCCGAATACAATGGCAGCGTGCCGGGCATCTTGAAATATTTCATCGACATGCTGCCGTTCCCGGAAAGCTTTGAGCAGCGGCCGGTATGTTTTGTGGGGTTGGCGGCGGGCATCTGGGGCGCGCTGCGGCCGGTGGAGCAGTTGCAGGCCATCTTTGGCTATCGCAATGCGTTTGTTTTTCCGGAACGCGTTTTCATGCCGGGCATCGGGAAGCTGCTGAACGAGGCGGGGCAGTTCACGAGTCCGGACATGGAGAAACGGTTAAAAAAACAGGCGGAGGACTTCACCGGGTTTGTGGAAAAACTGCGGGCGAAAAAGCTCCGGTAAATGGTGCATCAACGTTGATCGAGTTCGAGGTCGTTGTTCCCCTGCCCGACCACTTGGGGGGATATTTTTCCGAAACCGGTGAAGGCGGCCTGGTGGACGGAATCAAAGCGCACCGGGAAGTTTGTCGCGGTGATTCCGGATAATTTCCAGGCCGCAAACTGGAGGTTCGTCGCGTCTTCACATTGGATGGCGGGGCGCGCATCGGCCGCCGCGAGGTCCAGTGTCACAGCGCCCGCCCGCAGGCCGGTGACGTGACGGGCGTACAGGCCGTAGGCGGGGAACTTTTTTCCGAACATGGATATTTCAGGGTAGGCCGACTCTTTTTCTTCCAGTTTTACCGCCGCATCCTCAGCCGTGCCGCCGCCGGGCAGATGAATCATGATATTGGTCAGCGTCACATTCTCAATGGCATGGCCGGGAATGCCGCTGATGACGATGCCGACCGGCCAGGTCGCACGGGCCTGCACGTTTTGGATGACGACATTTTGAATGGAACCGACCGGCTGCTTCGGTTCGTCCGCGCGAAAGGTTTTTAACCGTGCGCCGAGCCGGATGAAGACGGGCACGGTGACCTTGTCCATGGTCACATCGGAAATGCGGACGTTGTTTATGTTCGCGCCGTCCACGGAACATAGTTTGATGCCGCCGCCCTGCGCCTCAGTGATGTGGCAATCGGTCACGGTGATGTTTTCGAAGTTGCCCGCGGATTCCGTGCCGAATTTTATCCCGGCCCAATGGCTTTTTAGCGTGCAGCCCGTGACTTGGATGTCCCGGCAGGCATTGGTGCTGGTGGTCTTCAGACAAATGGCGTCGTCGCCGCTGTCGATGTCGCAGTCCGTAATCTGAATGTTCCGGCAAGAATCGATGTCGAGGCCGTCATTGTTGCCGAGGCCGAGGCTGGTGATCTTCACGCGGCCCACGGCCACATTCCGGCTTTGGGAAAAGTGCGCCGTCCACGCGGCGGGACTTTTGAGATTCATGCCACTGACTTTCACACCATCACAACGGACGAAGCGGATGAGGAACGGGCGCACGCTGTTGCCTTTGGGCCGGGCGGCGAGCAGTTCCTTGCCACGTCCGTCGACAGTGCCCGTACCTTCAATGCCGGTGTTCTTGGCGTCCACCGCGCCGATAAGGCAGTAGCCGAAGCCCGCGCCGTTGCCGCTGGTGAAGGCATCGATGTTCTGATAATCGGCGATGTCCAGGCTGCCGAGCAGAACGGCGTTGGTGTCCAGTTGGAGCGTGACGTTGTCCTTGAGCAGAATGGTGCCGGTCACAAATTGTCCGGCAGCAAAGTGGACGATGCCCCCGCCCTGCTGGCTGGCGGTGTCCACGGCTTTTTGGATGGCGGCGGTGTCGGAGGATATGCCGTCACCGGTGGCGCCGAAATCGCGGATTTCAAAAGTATTGGCTTTTGCGGAGGCAAGGCCGAGGGCGAGAAGAATTGCGGTGGAGAGGATTGTGCGGTGGGAACGCATTTTAGAAAGAGATCCAGCAGCTGGTCATGGGCCGAATATGTCGCTCCTGACGGAGCTTGGAAATCTTTTTCAGGTAGTTCTGCAAAAAATGAGCGACAGGCGATGGGAAACACTCCCATCGCCTGTGTGGTACCACAATAAGGGCTGAAATCTGGCTGCAGCCGCGGCTGGCCGGTTGATTTGGGGCGTGGATTTAATTCCCGCCGCCGCCACCGGTTTTCATAGATCCACCCATGTTCATGGAACCGTTCATCTTCATGGACTCATTCATGTTCGTTGAGCCGGCCATGTTCATGGATCCGCCCATGGCTCCAGACATCGACGGTGCCATTGATGGGGCCATCGCGGACATGGCGGGTGGCATCATCAACTCATCCAGCTTGGCGGCAAATTTTTCGTAGGGGTAGCGGTCAGTGTTGTTCTTGCCGACGTAGCGAAAAACCTCCTTGCCGCCGCCATCCAACAAGACCAACGCGGGGTAATGCACGACCTCGCCGTGGAACTTGTAGCCGCCAGGGATGCCGAATTCATCCGCGAGCCTTGCATCAGGGTCGCGGTAGATGGTCAGCTTGGAAGCCTCGCCACCGAGGTCCATCGTCCAAGATTTGATCTCCGCTTCGGAGTCCGGCTTGAGAAAAATATGGATGACACGGTTGTCGCCCATCGATTTTTCCGAATAGGTGCGGGTAAGCTTGAGGCAAAACGGACACTCGGTCTTGAGCAGGAAATGGACGGCGACGTATTTGCCCCTGGCATCGGAGAGCTTGAAAACGTTGGTATCGGTGGCGCTGTTGACGGTGAAGTCTTCAGGATTGGCCAGCGCCAGTTGAGCGGTGATGGAAAGGGCGGCGAGGAGGATGGGCAGTTTTAGTTTGGCTAACATAATTTTAATTTGGTTGTTGATTACGGTCACAACCTTTCGTCGGAGAAGGTGCGGCTGGCTTACAATTATTTTTCCGACGACAATTTCTGCTTGATGCGTTCGCGGGCCTCGGGGGAAAGCTGGTACGGGGCGGCTTCGGTCAATTCATCATGATGCTCATGGGCGGCGGTGCGCAGGAAGCGGATCTGGTGGCCATAACGGCGGCACCATTTGCAGATGCGGAGGTGCAGCCAAAGACCAGCCTTTTTGGTTGGCGGCAGCGGATGGTCGAGCGCCTCGGACTGGGCCCGCGAGGCATCTTGGCAGTTGGGTGAGAGGTTCGCGCAGCCCGATTTTAGGTTATTCCAGAAATTCATTTGGTCAGGCGGCAAGATTTTGCCATGTCATTTGGTCGTTTGATTTGCGGAATCCTTACATTTTTTACGTCTGCTTGCCGAACCAATTGGTTTCGAGGCAACGTCGCAGCGCCATGCGCGCCCGGTGGAGCATAACCCACAGGTTGCTTTCGGAGATGTTCAGCACGGTGCAGATCTCCTTGCTGGCCATGCCATCCACTTCGCGCAGGTTGAACACGGCGGCGACATTTTTCGGGAGCTTGACGGCGCAATCGCGATAGGTTTTCCAGAACAGCTCGTTATCCAGGCTCTCACCGGCGTTTGCCCACTCCTGCGGGCCCAACTCGTGAATCCAGCCGCCTTTGCCAAGGCCGTCACCGATGAAGCGGTCGCTCTCTTCATCGCCATAAAATTCCAGGTCGGTGAAGCACGTTTCGCGGGAAGATTTGCGGAAATGGTCGATGATCTTGTTCTTCAAGATGCCCACGAGCCAGCTTTTCTCCGCGCTGCGGCCGGCGAAGCTTTTGCCGCCCTTGAGCGCGGCCAGAAAGGTTTCCTGCACGGCGTCCTCGGCCCGGGCGGGATCGCGCAGGCGCAGGAGGGCGAACTTGAAAAGATAATCGCCGTGCTCATCCACCCAGCGTTCCGGGTCGGACAGGCCCGGGGCGGGGTTGGTGCCGGCCGGGGGCGAAGGTTTCTCTGTTTCCATGTTATCCAACATATTCAGTGAATGAGCCGTCGTGGCAAGGAAACCCTGACAAAAAATTTACCGGGGGCAAAATCATAACGCGGCCGCCTGCAACTTCATGAAGAACACCTCTGATATCGGTTGTGCGCCGAGCTTCTTGTAAAAATCGGCGGCGAGCCGGTTGGCAGGGTAGACCGACCAAACCATTTCCTTCGCACCGGTCTCGCGGGCAATGGCGGCCGCCCTCGCTACCAAGGCACGGCCGATGCCCCGCCGGCGAGCGGCGGTTTCGACATAAAGGTCGGCGATGAACAGCAGCCTGGCAGCGGCATCCGAGTCGTAACCAAAGTGGTAAAGCAGATATCCAACCACGATGCCGTTGTCCTCGGCGACAATGCCCGCGAAAGCGGGTTGAGCGCCGAAGCCATCGCGCAAACAAGTTTCGGCCGTCAGGTTGAAATCTGACGGGTCGCCAAGGGCGCGCAGGTAGCCGGCGAATTGTTGCGCCAAAGCGCCGATGGCAGGTGCGTCGCCGGCAAGGGCTGGTCGTATTTTTGATGTCATGGCCTGACTGGTCTTAATCAGGAGTCGGATTGGGGGCAGAATCCTTACAAATAATTTTAAATTGGGCAAAACCACCGGGAACTGTAAGGACCGGCGGCCAAGCCGCGACGAATCTTCATGCGTTCATTCATCCTGATCAAACAACTTGCCCTGCTCCTGACATTAACCGCCATGGTTCAGGCGAGAGCATCCGGCGCGGAGATCAAGTTTCAAAGCAAGACGGAACGGATTGCATTGCTGGAACTGTACACCTCGGAAGGCTGCAGCAGCTGTCCGCCAGCCGAGGCGTGGCTGAGCGGATTGCGCGATTCGCCCCGTTTATGGAAGGATTTCGCGCCGATCGCGTTTCATGTGGATTACTGGAATTCCCTTGGTTGGAAAGATGCGTTGTCGGACGAGGCCTATTCCGAACGGCAACGGTCGTATGCGCAGCTCTGGCGCGCCGAGAACATCTACACGCCGGAATTTGTCCTCGACGCCAAGGAGTGGCGCAACTGGCTAGCCGGCAAAAGCGGTCCATCGGCCACCCATGAGCCGGCCGGCATCCTGACCGTCACTTCCACGGACACGAACCGTTGGCAGGCGAGTTTCGTATCGGAAAAAGATGGAGAAGCGCAATACGAGATCCACGCGGCACTGACGGCGGGCGGAATCGGTTCCGAGGTGAAAGCGGGCGAAAACCGAGGCCGGCACCTGAACCATGATTTTGCCGTGGTAAACCTGGTGCAGATCGGGATGACGACAAGCAACGGCGTGGCGCGCGGGAAATTCATCACCAATACGGCCAGCTTCAACACGGGAAAAACCCTGGCGCTGACAGTTTGGGTCACCCGCGCAGGCGAAATGACTCCTTTGCAGACCACGGGTGGCTGGGTGGTTGCGCCGGAGAAAAAGTAATCGCGAAGGTGGCTGCAGGCTGGATATTTCGCTCCTGACGAAGCTGGGGAATCTTTTTGGCTTGGCGCTACAAAGATTTCGCGCCTGTGGCCAGGTGGGCGTGCTGGTTTTTCAGCCACAGGATGAACGCGTTCTCCAACGGGCGGCTGGCGGCATCAGCGCGATTGGCCTTGGTGACGAGATTGTACAAATCTGAGTCGGGATGATATTTGGCCAGCAACATCCACGAGCCGGCCAGGGCTTTGCGCGCTGACTTGTTCGCGTCCTTCCCATCCACACGCATATGGAAAGCGTTATTCGTAGAATCGTAGACCACGTAATACAGCGTGTTGGCGAAATTGGTCATGGTGGCGGGCGGGACGCCGAAGCGGCCGCTCTCGAAGGCACGGCACAGCCCCCAGATGTCATAACCGCCGTGCGGCACGTCCTCGCTTTTGCGGCCGGCCGAATAGCCCCAGTCATAGACGGTGTGGCCATCGCGTTCGTAAGGATGCAAGTCAGCGAGGAACCAGTCCAGGTTGGCACCGATGATGGCGTAGAATTTTTTTGCGCGCACCGGGTCGTCCTTGAGAAGTTCATGGCATTCGGCCAGGCGCAGGAAGCCGCCGCTCAACATCGTCTGCTGGTTCCAAGGTATCGGTGTGCCGCCCTTGTTGAAGATGTACTGCGGCGTGTCCGGCCAGCGATATTGGTTGGTGTTCGCCGCGCTCACGAACCACGGCAGGACGAAGGTGTCCACGCTACGGTCCATCTCCCGCACATAGGTCAGCGCACGTTCTTTGTACGTCGCGCCGTAGCCGTGCGAATCACCCAGGCCGACCTTGGCAGTCCAGAGCGCAGGGGGTTTGAGAATGAGTTCCGCGCAATAGGCGATGTGGCTGATGACATCGCCGTTCTCGCTGCCGGAATAGGCGGCCGTGGCGGAATTGGTGTCCGAGTTGGGCCAGCATAATTCGCGTTTGCCGGTCCAGATGAGGCGGCCGGTGGTGGCATCGTTGCGGCCGGCGAGCGCAGTATCGGCGAAGCGGATCATCTGGTCCAGGATTTCGCGGTCGTGGCTGACCTCGTAGACCATGCCAAGGGCTTCGATGTCCTTGCCGCCATTGCCGTAGACCCAGTTGTTGTGGTTGTTGTCGTTCCGGACGGTTTGCGTCTGCATGAACGCCTTGAACGCGGTGATCTCGTTCGTGGTGACCGGGCCGTCGAGGTTTTCGATGAGCATTTCCGCGGCCGGTGAAGCGGTGGCCAGTGAAAACAGGGCGGCGGCGATGAGCGGGAGAGCGGTTTTTTTGGTCACGTTAGCGCGGGGGATTGATGGTGATGATATGGACGCCGCCGGTGATGAGAGTGGTTACGGGAATGTCTGTTTAACACCGGTAGCCACCGCTTTTGTATTTTATCACCCGTATTCGCCTATTATCCCCGTCATAAATCAAAATATGCCGCCATACGACCCCTTCGAGCCCAATGGTGATTTTGACGGCATGTTGTCCGGTGCCGTTTTCGTAACAAAAAACCGGGGCCGCAGATCTTTGCTCCTCGGGCGAAAGCGTTTGCATATAAATCTTATAGTCAGCAACGATTGCGGTGTTTGAATGAAAATCCCTGAAATCAGAAACATGCCAACCCGCCAGCGGGTCTGGATGAGGCGTAGCACACCCAACGAGCCAAACCATTGCAGCCAATAAAAGCAGGCCAATTAACCGGGGGACTTTTTGCGTAAAGTATTTATTTAAAATTCGCATAATTTCTCCCCTCAAACCGCCCGCGCGCGCAGCCGGCTGCGCGCGCGCAAATGATCGCCGATGCTCAGGAGCGGGCCGGTCATGCAGGTGGTGACGAGCGCCATGATGACGAGCATGGCGAAGATGCGCGGGGAGAGGATGCCGAGGTCGTAGCCGATGTTCAGCGCGATGAGTTCAACAAGGCCGCGGGTGTTCATGAGGGCGCCGAGCGAGAAGGAATCGAGCCAGTTCACGCCGGTGAAGCGGGCGGCGAACAGGGTGCCGCCGAGCTTGCCGACGGTGGCGAGCACCACCAGGCCGAGGCAGATGAGCCAGCCGGTGGAGTCGTTGAGCAACCCAACCTGCGTGCGCAGGCCGGTGAAGGCGAAAAACAGCGGCAACAGGAAGACGGCGCTGAAATGTTCGAGGCGCAATTTTAAAAATTCCCGGAGCTCGCCGCGCGCGGGCATCACGAGGCCGGCCAGAAAAGAGCCGAACAGGGCGTGGATGCCCATCGCATCGGTCACGAGGGCCGAGGCGAAGAGGAACACGAGCACGCCGGCGATGATGCCCCCGCCGGCGGTGCCGCTGCGGTGCGAGACGTAATCGATCCAGCGCGGGAGACGCGGGCGGACCCAGAAAAGCATGACGCAGACGAAGAGGACGACGAGGCCGAGGGTGAAGGCGGTGGCAAGCAGGCCCTGCGCCTTGGCGATGGCGACGACGACGGCGAGGATGCACCACGCGGCGACATCGCCCGTGGCCGCGCAGGCGATGGCGGTGGTGCCGAGGGCCGTCTGGGTGAGTTTGCGTTCCTGCAAAATCCGCGCGAGCACCGGAAAGGCCGTCAGGCTCAGCGAAATGCCGATGAACAGGGCGAACACCGGGAACGAGATGCCCGGACCGGCCAGCGAGGAATACAGAAAGAGGGCCGCGATGACGCCAAGCAGGTATGGAAAGAGGATGTTGATCTGGCTGACGAGCACGGCGGTGCGGGCCTGCTGCCGCAGCTCGGTCAAATCCAGTTCCATGCCGACGACGAACATGAACAGGCAGACGCCCAACTGGCTGAACAGGCGGAGCGAGCCGAGCGAGGAGGCGGGGAACACAAAATGGAACACGTCCGGCGACCACCAGCCGAGCAGCGAGGGGCCGAGCAGGATGCCGGCGATCATCTCGCCGATGACGGCGGGCTGATGGCATTTCACCGCGAGCGCGCCGGCCAGCCGCGCGGCGAGGATGATGACGATCAATTGCAGGAACAGGCGCGGGAGCGGGTCCTGGAGGTTGTCATGCAGATTGGCGAGCAAGGAGGCGGAAGGTTCCACGCCCGGGAGGTCACCGGCGGCGACGTGCGCGGGGGCGGCAGCAACGGACGGCGGCGTGGGCAGTTGGCGGCCTTGCTGGAGCGTCAGCGCAACGCCCAGGCCGAATACGACCAGCACCAGCAGGTAGAGGAGGACGGATTTCATGGTGCGCACACAGTTAGTTAGCCGCCGGCACGCCAAATTGTCACGTCAGAAGCGCCTAGAACAGGTTGGTGGCCGAGTGGTGCCGGAATGACTAAATCCTAACGTCTAATGACAAATGGGGAGCGGTGTCGCGCGAAAGGTGCGAAGACTGCGAAGGGGGGAAGTGATGAATTCAGGGCGCGGGCGGGTAGTTCGCCCGCAGTTTGGGCAATTCCGTCGCCGGATTTTCGGGAAGGCAGGCAGATTTTCCGATTTTCAAAATCTTCAAATTCCCGAGCAAATCTGCAGTTTTTGAACCGAACGCCGTTTTCGAGACATCAATTATCCTTAATCTTTATGGAGCGATTCTGATTTTTAGAGGATTTTTTTGGTCGCCCCCCCTTCCCACTCCCGATTTTTGAAAATAAATGGCATAAATCTGCATTCTACATTCCCGGGAGAAATTCAACTTTGCGGGAGGTGTGATAGCGTGGGCGAATGCAGAATGAAAAAGTAAG
>DATHQS010000116.1:0-24720 GCA_035482455.1 Candidatus Acidiferrales bacterium
CACGCTGGAGATTTTTGGCGAGGAAAAGCCGCTGCGGAAAAAGGTGATGGGTATCAAGATGGATTCCCGCATGCCGGAAGAGCCGAAGCCGGATGCGGACCAGAATCTGGCCATCCAGCTGCTGAAACTCGTGGCGCCGGCAGATGTCGCGGCGGATTTTGAGAACCGGCTGCGCGCCGGCGGCCTGGGATATGGCGACCTGAAGAAAGGTCTATTTGAGCATTATTGGAATTATTTTGCCGAAGCGCGGAAGAAGCGCGCCGAACTGGCGGCAGACTTGGGTTATGTCAATGGGGTCCTGGCCAATGGCGCATTGAGGGCCCGTACACTCGCGCAGCAGGTGCTTAAGCGTGCGCGCAAGGCGAGCGGATTGGAATGAGCAAGCCGGCCGCACATCCAGCGGCGGCACCGCGTCTGCGTCTGCGCATCACGACGACGGCCGAGAGCATCGTGCGCTCGGGGCATCCGTGGCTTTTCGCCGATAGTATCCATGAGTCGAACCGGCCCGGGGAGACCGGGGAACTCGCCGTTATCTTCGACCGGAAGGACAAGTTTCTGGCGATCGGGCTGTATGATGCGGACTCACCGATACGCGTCCGTGTTCTGCACGTGGGCAAGCCGGAGACCATTGACGCCGCTTGGTGGCAGGCGCGGTTGACGCAAACGCTGGCCCGCCGGGCTGGTTTGTTCGATGCGACCACCACCGGATACCGTCTGATACACGGTGAGAGCGACGGCTGGCCGGGGCTGGTGCTGGATAAATACGATTCAACACTGGTGTTGAAGCTCTATACCGCCGCGTGGCTGCCGCGATTGGCGGAAATCCTCGCGGTGCTAAAAGAGAACGTGGCCGGGGAGCGCATGGTCTTGCGCCTGAGCCGGAATATCCAAGCCGCCGCGGAAAAGCAGTTTCAATTACGGGATGGGCAGGTTCTTTTTGGTGTGCCGCCGGAGGGGCCGGTGATTTTTTCGGAGAATGGCGTCCGCTTTGAAGCGGAGGTTTTGCGCGGACAAAAGACCGGGTTTTTTCTGGACCAACGGGAAAACCGGCAAGAGGTTGGATTGCTGGCATCCGGCAAGCGCGTGCTGAATGCGTTCAGCTTTTCCGGCGGATTCTCGGTGTATGCCGCGCGTGGTGGCGCGACGAACGTAACCGATCTGGATATCAGCGCGCATGCCTTGGAATCGGCCAAACGTAATTTTGCACTGAACCAAAATTTTCCGGCCGTTGCCGCCTGTCGTCATGAGACCGTGCAGGCGGATGCGTTTGAGTGGATTGAAAAGGCGCCGGCGAAGTTTGATCTGGTGGTGCTCGATCCGCCGTCGCTGGCGAAGCGCGCCGTGGAACGGGAAGGGGCCATCCGGGCCTATGAACGGGTAAATGGGCTGGGCATCAAGCTGCTGGCGCGGGAGGGGATTTTAGTCGCCGGTTCGTGCTCGGCGCATGTGCCAGCGGCGGAATTCTTTGACGCGGTGCGCCGGGCGGCGGTGAAGTCGGGCCGGAAATTTTTCGAATTGAAGACCAAGCTGCATCCGCCGGATCACCCGGCCGGTTTTAAGGAGGCGGAATATTTGAAGGTGATTTACCTGAAATTTTCGACGTAGTTTTTAGCGAGAGTGTTTCAAGAACCACGCAAATAATTCAGGATCGGAATAGGCTTGGGTCCAACTATCGTGGCCGGCTTCGGGGTAGATAGTGAGTTTGATATCGCTGCACCCTGCGGCTTTCAGCGCGTTCACCATGTGTTCCGATTCGTCGGGAGGCACGGTGGTGTCTTTGCCGCCGTGAAAAGCCCAGATGCCCAGGCTCTTCATCTGTGCGAACGTGGCGTCGTCGTAATTCTGTGCCAGGACGATGGGTATGGTTTCACCGCCGCCGCAGATGGGGGCCATGGCGGCAAACTTTTCCGGATGGTTCAAGCCGAGGTTCCACGTGCCGAAGCCGCCCATGCTCAAGCCGGTGAGATAAACACGGTGCGTGTCCACGGGATACTTGGCTTCAATCTCATCCAAGAGGGCGAGGAGCAGGTCTTCCGACCAGTTTTTCCCGGCAGGGCAGAGCGGGGAGACGATGATGAAATTGTTGGTGGCGGCATCGGTTTTGAACGGGCCGTGTTTGGCCACCAGCCAGACGTTCGTGCCGCGCTCGCCGGCGCCGTGCAGGAACAGGATGAGCGGCCAGCGTTTGGCCGGGTCGGTACCGTAGCCATCGGGCAGCGACAGCAGGTAATCGGCGGTAAGCACCTGCTTGCGTTCGAGGGAAAATTTATGGGGAGTCTGGCCGGTGGTCATGGCGGTGGATGTCTTAAAGCTGCTACAGGCGCTCAGGCCAAGCAACAGCAGGGGTAGAAGAAAACAGGTCCTTTTCACTTTGCTGGTGCAGATTCAAAAGGGTCGGGGGCACGGCGGCAAGTTCAATCCAAGGGCAGTTGGGGTGGGCTTATTTTGAAATCAAAGCGTGTTACGGATAAAAAGGCACCTCCTCTCCCCGACCCTCTCCTCCATTGCATGGAGGAGAGGGAGTCCGGAGGTCCGGGTTTGAGTGTGCCTAAGGATGCGTACGGAGATTTGTCTGATGAACGACAAAGGCAGCGCACCAGCATTTCCGGGTCCGCAATAATCTTTGCCTTCGGAATCAGGTTTGCCCAACATCTGCCGATGCCCCAACAACGCTGGCTTCGCATCATCCCGGTCGCGTTGATCATGTACACGATTTCGTATGTGGACCGTACGAACGTCTCGCTGGCGCTGGAGCCGAACATCTCCACGATGATGCGTGATCTGCTGATGGATGACCGGATGAAGGGCAGGGCGGCGGGGATATTCTTTCTTGGCTACATTCTGTTGCAGGCGGCGGGCGGGCATCTGGCGGGGCGTTGGAGCGCAAAGAAGCTGGTCAGCCTGTGCCTGATTTTCTGGGGCGTGTGCGCCGTCGGTTGCGGGCTGTCAAAGAGCTTCGGGCAATTTGAAGTGATGCGTTTTCTCCTAGGGGTGGCGGAGAGCTGCGTTTTTCCTGCGACGGTCGTTTTGTTGGCGCATTGGTTTCCGCGCGCGGAACGGGCAAGGGCGAACGCCTTGTGGAACCTTTGCCAGCCGCTCGCGGTGGCGGCGTCGGCACCTATCACCGGCTGGTTGCTCCACGCGTACGACTGGCAGACGATGTTGATTTTGGAAGGGTGCCTGCCGTTCTTGTGGCTGCCGATCTGGTGGTTTTTCATCAGCGACCGGCCGCGGGATGCAAAATGGATATCCCCAGAGGAGCGGAATCATCTGGAAACCGTGCTGCAAGCCGAGGCGGACGAGCTGGAGCCGGTGCAGGCGGTCCCGTTTTGGCGGCGGATTTTTCGCCGGGAAATATTAGTGATGATCGTGATGAATTTCCTGCACAACGCCGCCGCCTATGGTTGCATGACATTTTTTACCGATGGATTGAAGTCGAAGCATTTCAACGGGGTGCAGGAAGGTTTCTTGTTCGCCGTGCCTTACGTGGTCACCGCGGTCATCATGGTGCTGAACTCGTGGCACTCGGACAAGACGGGCGAACGGCGCGGCCATGTGGCGCTGGTCTATATCCTCAGCGGCGTGAGCCTGATTTTGAGCGTTTTGACGCGGGACAATTTCTGGCTGTCCTATGCCTTCATGTGCCTGGCGATTCCGGGGCCGTTTGCGGCACTGGCGCCGTTCTGGGCCATCCCCAGTGAAACGCTGCCGCGCAATGTGTTCGGGCCGGTAATCGGTCTGGTGAACTCGATTGGAAACATCGGCGGATTTGCCGGGCCTTACATCGTCGGCTGGCTCAAAACGGAGTATCAAAGCACCGCAATCCCCTTCAACGCGCTGGGGATCGGGCTGCTCGTGGCGGCGGCGCTGGCTTTTCTGCTGCCCAAGGCGAAACCAACTCAGTCCTTGCGTCCGATACCCAATGCCTGAATCAATTCTTCCACGATCTCTGTGGGATTTTTCTCGCCGTTGACGGTCAACGCATCCGTCGGCGGCTCGAAGATCGAAAGCTGGTTATCAAGCAGGGCGGGGGACATGAAATGGCCGCTGCGGGTTTGGAGGCGCGCGGCGAGCACGGCTGGCGGTGCGGAGAGATGCACGAATTGAACGCGCCGGTCACCGGCCTGAAGTTGCTCCCGGTATTTTAATTTCAGTGCGGAGCACGTCAGCACGGAGAAGATGTTTTTGGCGAGCGCATCGGCAATGATTTTCCGGAGGGCGAGCAACCATGGCGTACGATTATCGTCCGTGAGGGGGATACCGGCGCGCATTTTGGCAACGTTTTCCGGCGGGTGAGCATCATCTCCCTCGTGGAAGATGGCGCCGGTTTTTTGGGCGAACAGCCGGGCCACCGTCGTCTTGCCGGAACCGGCGACGCCCATGAAGATCAGGACGCATGGCGGGCTGGATTGGGCGCCGTTCACACGATCTTTAGCTTGGGCAAATCCTGCGAATCCACGAGGCCGACCGGTTCACGCCGGGCGTTCACGACGATGAGGTCGTCGATGTTCCGTTCGTTGAAAATCTTCAGGGCTTCGACCGCCAGCGCGTCATCGAGGATGCAGATGGGCTTGCGCGTCATGACCTTTTTGAGCGGCTGGGACAGGAGGTTTTCGTCCGTGGCCATGTGGCGGCGGAAATCACCATCGGTGAACACGCCGGCGAGTTTACCGCGGGCATCCACGACGGCGAGGCTGCCGGACTTGGCCTGGGTCATCACGAACAGGGCATCTTTGACGGACAGGCTCTCCGGCGCGATGGCATTGCGCGGGCCGCGGCGCATGATGTCGCCGACCTTGCTGAGCATGGCGCGGCCGATGGCTCCGCTGGGATGGTGCTTGGCGAAATCCTTCTCCGTGAAGCCGCGCGCCTCGAGCACGGTCATGGCCAAAGCATCGCCCATGACCAGCATGGCGGTGGTGCTGCTGGTGGGCGCAAGGTTGAAGGGGCAGGCCTCTTTCGGGACTTTGACATTGAGGGAAATGTCGCTGTGCCGGGCGAGCGTGGATTTCACGTTGCCGGTGAAGGCGATGATCTTCACGGAAAAGCGCTTGAGCGCGGGCAGCAGGTTGAGCAGCTCCTCGGATTCGCCGGAATAGCTCAGGGCCAGGATGATGTCACCGTCGTTGACGATGCCGAGGTCGCCGTGCAGGGCGTCCACGCTGTTGAGGACGACGGCGGTGGAACCGGTGCTGGTAAGCGTGGCGGCGATCTTGGAGCCGACGTTGCCGGATTTGCCGATGCCGACGATGACGATCTTGCCGCGGCGTTTCAGGGCCTCGACCAGCGTTTCCACGGCGAGGTCGAACGATGAGTCCAGCTGCGCGCGCACGGCTTTGAGCGCGGCGAGTTCGATGTCAAAAACTTTTCGGGCGTGGGCGATGTGCGTCACGGGAGGGAGCTTGCCCGCAATGGGAATTGATTTCAACTGGGAAGAATTTTGGGCGCTCGAACGATTCCGTCGCCTGACGCTGCGCTCGGCGACGGGGACGGCGCAGCGCGCCATCCCTACCATATTTCAGATCTCGCTGCCGGTGGTGTATTGCTGGGTGACGCGGGCGAGGCGTTTATTGTCGGCGCGGATGCGGGCGGCCAGCGTGCGGGCGGTGGCCTGCAGGAAGGGCGTGGCGAGCGCGGGCATCTCATGGGTGAGCCGGTTGAACGAACTGGAGGACAGCTTGAACAGCGTGCTGTCGACATTGGCGAGGACATCCGCCGAGCGCGGGCCGTGGTCGAACAGGGCCATGTCGCCAAAAAAATCGCCGGGGCTGAAGGTGGAGAGAATGGTCTCCTTGCCGCCGATCATGGTGCGGGCGCGGAGCTCGCCGCTCATCAGGAGGTACATCGCATCGCTGGCATCGCCCTGGTTGAAGAGCACGGTCCACTGGCTGACCTGCTGCACTTCGAGGTATTCCGCGAGTTGCGAGAGCTGGGCGTCGTTCAATTCCGCGAGGATCTTGATGCGGCGCAGCATGCCCGGCTTGAAACCTTTTTGCGACGGCTTTTCCGCAGAAAGTTCGGCCAACGGGGACGCGATGACTTTGACGGCAAAATTATTCCGCAATTCGGCGAAGTCGGATGCCTGCTGCCATTTGGCGGCGTTGCGGGAGAAGACCCAAGTCTCGGGAATGACGCGCTCGTCCTTGATCCAGTCGATCAGGGTGGACAACTCCACCGGACCATAAGGCGTGTCGTCCACACCCCAGATGAAGTAAAAGTTGGCACCCACAGATTCCATAATCTCTTTTATTAGCAGGCTGGACGTGATTTTGAAAAGGAAAAAGCGCTATTCCGCGTTCGAAAACTGGATTATTCCGCATTCGGATAAGAACCGAGAATCTTGACGAAATTGCAATGTTTGCCCAGTAACTCGATGGCCTTGGCCACTTTAGCGTCCTGAAAATGTCCGGCGCAGTCCACGAAGAAGAAGTATTCCCACGCCTTGCGTTTGCTGGGGCGGGATTCGATCTTGGTCATGTTGATCTTGTATTTGCGGAACGCGGCGATGGCCTCATGGAGGGCGCCCGCCTTGTCGGCCACGCTAAGCATCAGGCTCGTGCGGTCGTCGCCGGTGGGCGGACTGCACGTGCGGCCGAGCACGATGAAGCGGGTGACGTTCACGGAATTGTCCTGGATGTCCTGCGCCAGCAGCTTCAGCCCGTACTTTTCCGCCGCGAGCACTCCGCCCAGCGCCGCGGAATATTTTTCCCGGGCCGCGAGCTCGGCGGAACGGGCGTTGGAAGACGTCTCGACGATCTCCACGCGCGGCAAATTCTTGGCCAGCCAGCCGCGGCACTGCGCGAGCGACTGCGGATGGACATAGAGCTTCTTGATCTTCGCCTTGGGCGAATTGCTCATCAGACATTGCTGGATGCGCAGGACGATCTGGGAAACGATCTTCAGGTCGCTGTCCACGAACATGTCGAGCGTGTGGGTGACGACGCCCTCGGTGGAATTTTCCACGGGCACCACGCCGTAATCGGCCGTGCGCTTGCCGACCTCGGTGAAGACATCGCCGATGGTTTTCTGCGCGGAATAATTCAGGCTGGCGCCGAACTTCTGGATGGCGGCCTGGTGCGTGAAGGTGGCCTCGGGGCCGAAATAGGCGATGGTCATGCTCTTCTCCAGCGCGAGGGCGCTGGACATGATCTCGCGGTAGATGGCACGGAGCTGGTCGTTGGTGATGGGGCCGGAATTGTGGGCGCAGACGCGGTCGAACACGGCGCGTTCGCGGTGCGGGGCGTAGATCTCCTCGCCGGCGGCGAGCTTGATCTCGCCGATGGCCAGCACGTGGCGCGTGCGTTCGTTGAGCAGCCGGACGATCTGCGCGTCCAGTTTATCGATCGCCTGACGATGTTCGGAAAGGCTCATTTTCGGAAGGAAGAATGCAGAATTAAGAATGAAGAATCAAACCAGTTCGTTTGTTTTGGCGTGATATTACCGTGCTTACGCGAAAACCAGCCGCCCGCGCGGTTGGGGAATTTCCTGCCCGTCCTCTTTTGCGGTCTTGATCCAAAGTTTGATGGCACCCTCGGCATTTTTGATGGCTTCCTGCCGTGTCGCACCATGAGCCATGCAGCCGGGGAGTTCTGGTACGTCCACGACGTAGGCATCGTCCTCCGCGCTCCACCAGATGATCATTTCGTAGCTGTTCGCCTTCATAATAATTTATAGTTTGCCAGCATCTTCCGGTGCCGCGCAAAATCTTGTCGAGGGTCTTGTCGGCGCTCATGGTTTTAGTTTAAAAGTCATTCGCAAAACCGCCGCAACACCCGGTTCACAAAACCGAAACGGGAAATGGAGACATCGCGGTCGAGCTCCTTCTGCTCCTCGGCATCAATTTTTTGCAGGACCGGACCGTACTTGGCCGTGTCCTCGTTGAGGTCGGCCTTCCAGCCATCCACCAGTTCCTCGATCTTTTTCAATTCATCCTTGTCCATCCAGATGCCGTCACATTCCGTGCATTTGTGGAGGATGATCCCGCTCGTGTCGGCATAGTTGAAATGCTCCATCTGGACATCTTCACAAGCAGGGCAGTTCAATTCGTCGTGATCGTCCTTTTCAGCGGTCAAAACCTCTTTGTTCAACCCGTCCAGCGAGGCGATTTCTTCCGGCGTAAAAACCTCGTCATGATGCTCGGCGATTTTCTGAAGTTCCCCCGCTGCCAGCCACTCACCTTTGCAATCCGGGCAGACTTCAACCGTCTGGCCGTCATATTCAAGCGGTTGAAGGGCGGATTCGCATCGTGGACATTTCATAAATTTTTTAAAGGTTAGGCCCGTGCCTTCATCGGTTCAATAAAAAAGCCCAAATGGTTCAGGTTGCACATGTGGTGGACAGCCATCCCGCGTTGCCTGCTGGGAACATGATCAGGCCCATCCTCACATAAATTGAAGAGCAAGTTTTGGTGACCGTTTTGACGCTGACATCCCGAATGCCGATACGCGTGACTTAATCGCCAGAGCCTGGTGTTGGGTTTTACGCGTCCGAATTGCAGGGAGGCACGGTCGGGTTACACCTGATAACCAGGAACCGATGTATCGGTCAGTATCACCGTGGAAAAGCCCCCGTCCACCGTAAAGGCCCGCGAAACCAACCGGGCACGATTCAATGACCGCGACCAAAGGACGGGGAGGGAAAGAATAGATAACAATCGTCCGGCAGGCCCAAAGATCATGAGCCTGCCAGCGCGTCTTTGAAAATTTAAAGGCTCAGGCGCATCAACGAACGATGCGCTTGAAACAAAGCCAACAGCGGTGCCGGCAAACGAACAAATTAACATGGATCGAAACACAATGAAAAAAACATCTGCAAAGAGAAACAAAACATTAAACGTCTGGAAACTGGCCTTTGGCCTCGCGCTGGCCGCAGTGCTCTCGCCGCACAACTCCGTCGCCGGCGAAACCAGTGTTGTGGACTTTACTTCCCAAACGACCATGGAGGACAACGACTCCGGGCCAAGTGACGCATTCGGGATGGTTGATCCCAAGGGCCAGGTGAATGTGAGGCTGATCAGCCAGGGGAATGCCAGCAGCGAGACGCTTAACATCTCGCTGGCCAATTTGAATCACAACACGGCATATCAGTTGATTGCCTATCTAGGTGCTGATACCAACGCCATGAGCATCACTAACTTCACCACGGATCTAAAAGGCTCGTTCAAGATCTCGTATATGAAAGCGAGCCAGGGGAAAATAAATCCGCCGGCAAAGCTGTTGCCCGACGCACTGGATCCGCTGTGCAATGTCCGTGAGCTGGATATCGTCGATGGCAGCGCAAACATGGTGCTGCGAGCGGTTTTGACCGACCCGAGCCAAGGATCGTATCACGTCGAACGTACCATGGCCAACGCCGGGCTCCTTCGCGCCGCAGCCGGAAATCTTTCAATTCAAGCGAACGCGCAATCCGTGCGATTTCAGTTGCAGGCTTCGCATTTGACCCCGAACACAAGCTATCGTCTGGCTGTTAACGACACCATTGCTCCGCCGTCCATGTCAGACAGCACCGGCAAATTGACTGTGAAGGCCTTGCCGCCGGGGTCACCGGCTGTGCTCGATATTCAAGTGGTAACATTGATTGATGACTCTGCCAACATCGTCCTGATGACCGAAGGATTGGGGATTCCGTGCACAATGGCCGGTGAACCGCTTCCTACGGTGGATTCCACAATCCCTGCGGATACGGCCACAGGTGTTGCGATCAACAACAACATCGCCGCCACCTTTAATGAGATGATGGATTTGTCAACGATTGGCAACGCCACATTTACGTTGATGCAAGGGACAACCAATGTGGCCGGCACTGTGACTTACTCCGGCGTCACGGCGGTTTTTAATCCCGCAAACAATCTCAAACCCAACACCCTCTATACGGCCACGATAACCACGGGGGTCCGAAATCTGACGGAAAACAAGCTGGCAACCAACTTTGTCTGGAGCTTCACGACGGGAGCGCAGATCGACCCAAACGCAAACTCAAAATCAATCAATCTTGGAGCAGCCTCCACCTTCGCAATCCTGGCGAAGGCTGGAATCAGCGGCGGTGCTGACCAGATCAATGGTGATGTCGGGTTGGACCCGGGTTCGGCACAGGGAATCGACCCGTCCGAAATCAATGGGACGATCCATGTGAATGACCAGGCCGTAATTGATGCCCAAGCCGGCTTGTTGGACGCGTATGACCAGGTCGTCAGCCTGTCGGTCAATGCCATATCGTTGCCGGGAAATCTCGGCGGCCTGACGCTTGCCCCCGGCCTTTATGTGAACGCAAGTTCGACTGGAATATCCGGAACGGGAGCCAATGCGATTTTAACCCTCAATGCTCAAGGTAACGCGAATGCAGTCTTCATCTTCAAGATGGGCTCCACGTTGACCACGGATCCGGGAACCAGCATCGTCTTGAGCGGCGGTGCGCAGGCAAAAAACATCTTTTGGCAGGTTGGCAGTTCGGCAACGTTGGGAACGACCAGCATCTTCAAGGGAAATATCATGGCGGCTGTCACCATCACGGTAAACAACGGTTCCGTCGTGAATGGCAGATTGTTCGCCGGGTCGGGCGGAGATGCATCCGGTGCGGTGACGGTCCAGTCCAGCACCATCACGGTGCCGGCCCCGTAAGGCATGGGCAATTCAATCGAAAACCACACACAAACAAAGGAAAACATATGGCAAAAAAAAGCAGAGGTGGACGGATGACCGCGGCCAAAAAGCGCGCGGCCAAAGGGCCAGGCGGAAAAGGAATGGTTAAAAACCGCCCCGCCGGCCGAAGGATCATGAGCACGTAAGTGCGCCCCGGTTCAATCACTCAGGCGCATCAAAAAAAGATGCGCCTGAGACCGTTAACAGCGCTGTCGGAAAGCAATTAATTTTGGGATTAGGCAAGTGTCCTCACTGGCCAACTGACAGGGGATGGGGGTCGGGTAGAGAGCATGAAAACGGGGTGTCAGCGGATGGCGGTCAGTGGATAGATGCGGCGAGGCCGCGTATCAAAACGGCGTTGCAATTCTTGAAACGGATGTGTGTCCCACGCTCTCAAACTGCACTTTCATGACGCAAAATGGCGTGAATTATATCATAAAGATTCGCTTGAACAAAAAAGGCAATGAGAAGCAACGATGGACAAATGAAGTAGAATATTCCGATACGCTCTTCTCGAAACTTGCACATGAAATATCCGACAAAGCCGATCAACGCCGACACCAACATTATTCCCCAAGTGCAAAAGAAAAAAGGCCAAGGCATCCCAAGACTGCTGCCGGGGCCGGGTGTCAACGGAACTGCGAGCAGGAAAAATACGCATGCAAGCCTATTAGCTGCCTTTGTGACTTGCAGACTTGGCTGAGAACTTGGTTGTTCTGTTGTGGCCATTTTGCCGCGCTAAAGCGACCATAAGCCGCACGAGAATTGCTGTCCAGCGCCAATTGAACCGTTTAACACGGGTGATATTTTCATAAGCAATACACCCCCGTTCTCCTCGTTAAATTCATTGACTTAACCCTTTAAAAACGTATTCTCTGCGCTCCTAATTTTGCGGGAACCGCCAGTGGCGGTTTTTGCCCGCCCCCAGAGAGGAAGTGAGTGCATTGACAGAGATCAAACTGAAAAAAGGTGAACCTGTGGAACGTGCGTTGCGCCGGCTTAAGAAAAAAGTCGACCGCGAAGGCACGCTCAAAGTCATCCGTATGCGTCGGCAATTCGAGAAACCCTCGGCCGTCCGCCGCCGGAAGGAAAAGGTCGCCCGTTTCTCCGCCATGCTTTCCGCACGCCACGCTGACGATTAGTCCGCGGCTGTGACAGCCAATTTCATCGCCGGGCGTGTCCTCTGGATGCGCCCGGCGTTTTGTTTCAATTCATGGATGGTGGTATCTGAATAATGGAGCGCGGCATTTATGCCGCTTCAATATCGCCAGACATTTCAACGTTGAAGCGGGCTAAAGCCCGCGCTCCAACTGTGAAGGGTCCGCGATTTAACGGTTCACGATGTAACTTGGTAACGCTTTAACAATTCAACAATGTACTCCTTTTCCACCTGCTGGAATTCCGCCCGTCACACGGATGGCCGCGCCATGTTGCGCGAGATCCGGGAACTCGGGTTTGAATACGCCGAGCTGAGCCACGGCATCCGCATCAGCCTCATGCCGGGCATCCTGGAGGCCGTGCAGGCGGGCGAGATGAAGATCTCCACGCTGCATAATTTCTGTCCGCTGCCGGTGGGCGTCACCGGGCCGTCACCGAACCTGTACGAATTTTCCTCCGACCGCGACCGCGACCGGC
This sequence comes from Candidatus Acidiferrales bacterium, assembly GCA_035482455.1. GTDB lineage: Bacteria > Verrucomicrobiota > Verrucomicrobiia > Limisphaerales > UBA11358 > UBA11358. The sequence continues at coordinate 12,273 of DATHQS010000116.1, forward strand.
AACTGGCGCTCAAGCACACGCTCGGCACGTTCGACTTCGCCAAGCGCGTGGGCGCGCCGCTGGTGGTGCTGCATTTCGGCAGCATGGATCTCAAGGATTACACGGGCAAACTCAAGGAACTGCTGGAACGCGGCGAGAAGGGCACGCCCAAGTTTCAAAAAGTGGTGGAAGAGGCCAGCGCGGCGCGCGAGGCGAAGAAGAAAAAATTCTACGACCGGTCCAAGGACATGCTGCGCGAGCTGGTGGGCGAGGCGAAGTTCCGCGGCCTCAAGCTGGGCATCGAAATCCGCGAGGCGGTGGAGGAACTGCCGGTGGAATCGGACTTTGTGTCGTTGCTGAAGGAATTTCCCGCGCCGGTTTATTACTGGCACGACACCGGCCATGCGCAGATCAAGGAAGATCTGGGCTTCATCAACCACGTGCAGCACTTGGCGTCGCTCGCGGACCGGCTGGCGGGTTTCCATCTGCACGATGTGAAGGCGCCGGCGCGCGACCATTTTCCGACCGGTGGCGGGCACATCGATTTTGCGGCGCTCAAGCCGTATGTGAAACCGGAGCATATCAAGGTGTTTGAATTGAGCCCCAAGGTGCCGCTGGAGTCGGTGCACCGGGGCATCGCGCATTTGAAGAAGATTTGGGGCGATGCTTAAGAAGAGGATGGAGGATTGAGAATGGAAGATGGCCGGTACGCCTTTGACCTTAAAATACGCGAACGGGGCAGACGCCCGATGTCATTTCATTTAACTATAGCGGTTTAATTAACACTGTAGCCATGCGATGATGCCTGTGACGATTGGACAACGGGGCGCGTTTTGGACTGCGGCGGGAATCCCGCAGAGCGGGAGCCACGCCGCTTTTGTGCGCACGGAAGATTTTCACAGACAGAAGAGTCGTGGTACGTTCCAAAGCGGTGTCGCGGCTCCCGCCTTGCCACCGCAGTCCAAAACGTCAAAGGATTCCGAACCGTCAATCCGAATGGATATGGCTTTGTTTAAAACGCTCTAAAATGAAAACATTCATTGCCATTGGTTTTGCGGTGTTCGTGGCGTTGGTGACGGGCCGCTTGCTGGCGGCCGAGCCGGTTGCAGCCGGTGCCACCAATCTAGTCGAGTCTTTGCCGGCGTTAAGTCCTTTTGGCGAGGCCAAGGTGATCCGGAACATCGCCTACACCACGAATGCCGGACCGCGGCAGAATTTTGACCTCTACCTGCCCGGCATGGGGAAGAAACCGTTTCCGCTGCTGGTATGGATACACGGCGGAGGATGGTCGATGGGGAGCAAGGATTGGATCAACGTCAGATATCTCGTCCGGCACGGGTACGCTATCGCCAGCATTGACTACCGGATGACCGACGAAGGGGCGTTTCCGATGCAAATCCAGGATTGCAACACCGCCCTAAATTTCATCCTGGCGCATGCACCTGAATATGGCGTGGATGGCAAGAAATTCGCCGTGGGCGGCGGATCGGCCGGAGGACATCTCGCCCTGCTTTTGGGGATGGCGCGGAGGCAACCGGGCTTTGGGGCGGACCCGGCGGTCAAACCGGCGGCAATTCTTGACCTGTTTGGCCCCACCGATTTCACGAAAACATTGGAACAACTTCAGGCCATCCATTCGGAGAAAGGAATCCAGGCGTTTCAAGATGCCGTCCCCAAATTGTTGGGTGGGCGGTTGTCACTGGCAACGGACAAGGCGGAGATCGCCAGTCCGGTGAATTACGTGAATGGAAACAGTCCGCCGGTTTTTATCCTGCATGGCGGCAGCGATGATGTTGTGCCCATCGCGCAAAGCGAGGAGTTGCGGGCGGCGCTGGACCGGGCCGGAGTGCCGAACCGGTATATGGAAGTGCAGGGCGCCGGACACGACGGCGCGAAGTTTTCGACCCCGGATATCGAAGCGGCCGAGGTTGATTTTTTGGATGGTATTTTTAAGAAACGGTGAGGGGCTTCTTAAGCGGCAGCGGCGTCAGGGATGGACCAAGCGGAAAAAGCCGTTACCAGGTTGGGCCTGTACGGTGAGAGAATTATTTGTTCCGTCGTCAGAAATGTTAAAGCCATTGAAGCCCGCTGGACCCCAATGTGCCGGTGTCAAATCATGACTTTGCTGCAATGACCACCCAGCCGATGCTGATGGCCATGAAACACTGGTAATTTGCCCTGAATGCTTGAGCGCGGGGGTTGGGGTGGAGGCTGGCGGCAGGAAAATTGTTTTATTGGTATAGACAGAAATGGTGTTGTCCTCCAGATCTTGATAAATCACATCGGGCTTGCCGTCGCCATTGACATCGACCATCGTGACCATGCGGGGCAGGGAACCGGCACTGAGCGTCGAAGCGAGAACGAACCCGCCCAAGCCATTATTCGTCAATACGGTCACAGAGGTGGGAAAACTATTGGCGCAAAGCAAATCCGGCCTGCCATCACCATTGACATCTGCAACCGCGCCCCAGAAAGGAACCCCACCAATATTAACCGTGGTGTTGGAGCCAAAGCCACCGAAGCCATTGTTGGTCAAAATTGTCAGGGTGTTACCGTAGGAACTGACGGATAACAAATCTGGCTTGTGGTCGCCAGTGACATCCCCGACGAGGACCAAAAAATTTTGGGAACGGCCAATGTATGTGTCAGGGCCGGCAGTGAGCCTGACATTGAAGCCAAAACCGCCTCTGCCATCATTGGTCAACACGGTCAAGAAGTTGGTGGTGCCCCCGCAAATCAGATCCAACTTGCTGTCACCATTGACATCTGCCGCCACTAATGCGGTGGGATCGTCGGGAACATTAATCGTCGCGTTGGAGCCAAAAACACCACTGCCATCGTTGGTAAATACAGAAAGCGTTGAATTAGCCAACCCGGGAGGCAGGAAAGGATTATAATTTGCGCAAATCAAAGCCAATTTGCCGTCACCATTGATATCTGCCGTGATCACTGCGTAGGGGGCGCTGCCGGCGTTAAGCATGGCGTTGATACCAAACGTCCCATGCCCATTATTCGTCAAAACTGAAAGTGTATTGCCGTTACCATTGTTAAAGTTTGCTGTGATCAAATCCACCATGCCATCCCCATTGATATCTGCGGCGGCGATGCTGCTGGGAGCGCCGCCGGGGTTCGCCGTGGAGGCGAGGTTAAAACCACCACGGCCGTCATTCGTGAAAATCGAAATTGTGCCATTCATTAGGTCGTCCCCGAGGGTGCTACAGACCAAGTCTATTTTGCCATCACCATTGACATCGGCGACGGTGAACGCAACGGCATTATCTCCAACCAGCTTATAGGTAACGGGAGGGGCGAAACTGACCTGGGCGGACGCGGGTAACGTGGCAACGAGTGCCCCGAGGATGCTTAACCAACAGATTTGTTGTTTCATAGATTTTCCCTTACCCGCACTGATGTATAGAAGCTGACCGGTATGGATACAATCGCAAACCATTTCCAAATTCTTAACGTCTCCCGAATGTGGCCGTTTCATGCCACAAGGGGTTTTGTCCACAATCGGCTACATTTTGACATCCACGTAATGCTGTTTCAGGACTGGGAACGGATTGCGGGGCTGTTGTATTGCCCATTGAATGATTTGTAAAAAACATCTGGCTGTCGCCCTCGTCTTGCTGGCGCAAACGCTGCTGATTTTTTCCGCCCGGGCTTACACCCCAAAGGACGCCAATACGATATTTAGCGCCTATAATTCGGCTTTCTACATCCAAAAGGGGACGAACGGTTACATCAAGGATACGCAGGCGGGCGGCGAGGCTTATTTTTGGGGGCAGGCGAATATGATCGAATGTTACATCGACGCCTGGGAATGGAACTCCAACGCAACGGCGCAGGTGATGATCACGAATTTGCTGAACGGGTTCATGAGCTATAACGGCGCGAACTGGATCAACAACGATTACAATGATGACATCATGTGGGCGGTGATGGCGTTTGCGCGGGGCGGGGTGGCGACGGGGAAAACGAATTATTGCGACATCGCCAAGGCGAACTTCGATGCCTGTTATGCGCGCGCGTGGTCGACGAATCTCGGCGGCGGTTTGTACTGGCGCAACAGCGACCGGCAATCGAAGAACGCCTGCGTCAACGGGCCGGGGGCGATTGCCGCGTATCTGCTGTACCAGATTTACGGGGATACGAATTACCTGAACAAGGCGACCAATATCTATGCGTGGGAGCGGTCGGTGCTGTTCAACACCGGCTCGGGCGCGATCTATGACAACATCGGCACCAACGGCGTGATCGGCACCTGGTCCAGCAGCTATAATCAGGGCACCTTTCTGGGCGCGGCCAATTTTCTCGGGCAGACGAATGACGCGAAGCTGTCCGCGCAATTCTCGATGCAGTATTTGTGTGGCGGCGGGATTCTTCCCGAGTATGGCATCGCCGGGAACAACTCGGGGTTCAATGCGATTTTCTGGCGCTGGTTCACGCGCTTCATGAAAGGCCACAATCTGCAAAGCACCTATGAACCGTGGTTGCAGACCAATGCGGTCGCCGCCTGGAACGTGCGGCGGGCGGCGGACAATCTGTCCTGGTGCCAGTGGTTTCACCCCAGCCCGGTGGGTACCAATTTTTATTCGTGGGACTGCATATCATCATTTGAGATTTTGCAGGCGGCGGATGCGACCCAGGGGGCGGCCGCGCAGTCCGTGCCGGCGAATCCGGCGGGTTATTATCCGTTGGATGCGACGAGCGGAACGGTGGCCGTTGACGCCACGGGCAGCGGCAACAACGGCGTGGTCAGCGGCGCGACGTGGAACAGCGGCGGCCGGTTCAATGGCTGTCTGAATTTCAACGGGGCCAGCAGTTCGGTACAGATCACGAACCTGGTTTGCAATGATTTCAGCATCGCGTTTTGGGTGAAGACCACGCAAGCGGCGGGCGGCGGCCAATGGTATAACGGTGCGGGCCTGGTGGATGGCGATGCGCCGGGCAGCAACGATGACTTTGGAGCGGCGCTCGTTGGCGGCAAGTTCGGTTTTGGCATCGGGAATCCGGACACGACCATCCTTTCGACCACCTCGATCAACAACGGTGCATGGCATCATTGCGTGGCGACGCGGCAGCAGGCCACAGGCGGCGTCAATGTGTATGTCGATGGCACCTTGCAAGCCAGCGGAACGGCGAACCGGAATACGCTGAATGCATCCGCGCGGCTGTTGTTTGGCGCGATCGCATCCGGCAACGGTTATTTCAACGGCAGCCTGGACGAGGTGAAAATTTTCAGCCGCACCCTGAGCAGCAATGAAGTGGTGGCGCTGTATTCCAGCAGTATTGCGTCACCCACCGGTGGGCCGACCAACCTGAACGCCACCGCGGGCAACGCCCAGATACAGTTGACGTGGTCGGAGGCGGCCATGGCCACGGGCTATAACGTGAAGCGGTCGCTCGTGAGTGGAGGGCCATACGTGACCATCACCAATGTGAGTACGACGTCGTTTGTCGATACCAACACGGCCAACAACCATACATATTATTATGTGGTGTCGGCAGTGAATATCGCGGGTGAGGGCGCGAATTCCGCCGAGGCGAGCGCGAGTCCGCTGGCGTTGGCGGCGTGGTTCAGGGCGGATGCGATCACGAACGTCAGCAACGGTGCGGGCGTGGCACTCTGGCCGGACGTGAGCGGCAACGGCTACAATGCCGTGCAGACTTCGATGGCCAACCAGCCGGTATTTGTGAGCGGAGCCATCAACGGCTTGCCGGTGGTGCGGTTCAATTCCGCCAACAGCAGCTATCTCTGGTTTTACCGGCCGGTGCAGGATGATTTCACCATCATTTTTGTTTATCAGAGCGGGCAGGGCATCAGCACGGGAACGGATTTTTGGAACGGAGCCGGGTTGGTAAACGGCGAGCAGAGCGGGACGGTGGATGACTTCGGAATATCGCTGAACGCTAACGGGCAGATTTTGGCCGGCACGGGGAATCCGGACCGGACTGTGGCATCGCCCGCCGGCTATGCCAACAGCCAGCCGCACGTGGTCACTTTTAAGCGGACCAAGAGCACGGGAGTGGACGTGCTGTATGTGGACAATGTGCAGCAGGGGATCCAGCCCGGAGGAACACAGTCTTTGACGTCGCCGAATTTTTTGGTGTTGGGTGGGCAGGGGGTGCTGAATAATTTTTTGACCGGGGACATCGCCGAGGTGCAGATCTACACTTCGCCGTTGTCGGACGCGGACCGGCTGGGCCAGGAACGGGCGTTGAAATGCAAGTATGGCATGACGGGCGGGCTGACGCCGTCGGCGCCAACGGGATTATTGCCGGCCGCGGGCAACCGGCAAATCGCCTTGAATTGGACAATGAGCGCCGGTGCGGCGAGCTACAACGTCTGGCGCTCCACGAACGGCGGTTCTTCGTACCAGGCGGTTGCGACCGGGCTGACGACGAGCAGTTACGTGGATACCAACGCGGCGAACGGGCTGGTGAATTATTACAAGGTGACCGGCACGGATGCCTGTGGCGCGGGGACGCTTTCCGCGGCGGCAAGCGTGCTGCTGCCGTTGCCGTCGTTGGGGATGATCGCCGGTGCCGGCACGGTGGCGTTGAACTGGCCAAGTTGGGCAAGCGATTGGAAGCTGTACGCCACCACGAATCTTACGCCGCCAATGATCTGGGCGGCGGTGACGAATGCGGTGACCAGCAACAGCCAGTTTAGCGTGAGCATTCCGAGGGATGCGGACGCGAAATTATTCCGCCTCGCCTCGCCGTGACCGTTGGCCGGGTCAGTATTTGAGCGGCGACAGGGTCATGTTGCGGATCTCGATGTCTCCGCCTTCGCTCTGGATGCCGATATAGCCGGAATCAATGGTGCATTCGGTGATCTCGTTGACGAACTTGCCGTTCAGGAAGGTCTCGACCTTGCCGTGGAGGCAGATGGTTTCGGAGCGGTTCCATTCGCCGACGGGAAGTTCGGCGGGTTGATCGATGAATTCTTTCCGGTAGGGCACGGGGGTGTTGGCATCCTGACCCTTGTGCTCCTTGCATTCCGCGCCGGCCATCACAAACAGATCGCCCTGGCGCGTGTGCTTGCCCTGCACCTGGACGCACATGGGCCAGACCTTGTCGGGCGACTGGATATGGACAAGGACGCCGGTGTTGTCCAGCTTGGGCGCGACCTTGACGAAGCGCCATTCGACGGTGAGGAAATAATTGCTGTAGACCTGCGTGGTGCGGATATAGCCGATGGGCTTGCCGGTGCAATGGATGACGCCATTGGTGACGCTCCAGGTCTGCAGCGGGTCGGCTCCGTCCTTCATGGAAAAAGTGAACCCGGAAAAATCCTTGCCGTTGAAGAGGGTCACGGAATTTTCGCGGACGTGCGGGGGCGGATAGTCCGAGCCGTCGTCCTGCGCGGGGCAGGTCAACGCCGTTGCGAGCAAAAAAGAAAAGGCCGTGGCGGCCGGCAATGTGTTCCAGAACTTCATAGGCCCATGAGATTACGGTTTGGGCAGGGGCTCAAGAAAGAATTTTCGCACTTCCATGTCCGCGCCTTCGCTTTGGAGGCCGATGTAGCCGGCGGAAACGTCCACGCCGGTGATCTTGTTCATGCTTTTGCCGTTGACGATGATCTCGACGGTGTTGCCCCGGCAGACGGCCTGAAAGGTGGTCCATTCGCCGACGGGACTCTCGGCGGAGGGCTGGAGCATCTTGATGCCGTTCTTACCCATGTTGACGGGCTCGGTGCAAGTGGTGCCGCCTTGCAGCCAGAAATCGCCCATGTGGTCGTGCATGCCCTGGCACTCGACACAATGCGGCCAGACCGAGCGCGGACTGGCATCGGCGGCGCGGTCCTGCATGAAGACACAGACGCCGGTGTTGCCGGCCTTGAGGAAGCGCCATTCGGCGGTGGCGACAAAATCGCGGTAAGATTTTTCGGTGCGAAGGTAGCCGGTGGGTTTGCCGGTGCAATGGATGAGGCCGTTGGAGATGCTCCAGGTGTTTTCCGGCGCGGCGTTGGAGCGCATGTAAAAGGTGAGGCCGGAAAAGTCCTTGCCGTTGAAGAGTTCGACGTGGCCGGCGGGCGTGACGGCCTCCTGGGAACGGACCAAAAATGCCATGAGGCAGAGGAGGGCGGTGGCGATGATTTTCATGCCACGAAATTGTCCGTCCCGGCGCCGGTCCGTCAAACCATTTTGACCGAACGTTTGTTCAAGACCCTTTGTTCAGGCCGGCGCGCCAGGTTTCGTAGTGGGAATCGAGGCCGATGAACTTGAGGTATTCCGTGTCAACGGGACTGGCAACGAGCTCGGAGTGGAGCCCCTGCGAATGCTGCAGGGCATCCGCGATATGGATGACGCCGGCGAGGCACAGGGTGGCGGAGCAGCAACGACGGGGGATGTGATGGCAGGCGACCGCCTCGATGAGCGGCACGGGCAGGCCCCACAGGGCGAGCAGATAGGCGCCGACCTCGGCATGGGTGGCGTTGAGATGTTTGCGTTCGACCTTGAACAGCTCGGTGTTGGAGGCCTTGGATTCGGCGATGATGGCCTCATATTGTTCCGGCAGCTTTTCCGCGAGGATGAGCTTGCCGATGTCATGCATGATGCCGGCGGCGAAGGCCTGTTCGGCGCGGTGCGAGTCATCGAGATGTTGGTTATAAATGCGGCGGGCGATGGCGGCGACCTCGGCGGAATGTTCCCAGACCTGGTCGATGTGGAAGCCGGGACATTTCGTGCGATCAAAGGCGGTGAACAGCGGGACGGCCATGGCAAGCGAATGGATGACGCTGACGCCGAGCAACTGGACGGCTTCATCCACGGAATAGACCTTGCGGCTGAGGCCGAAGAAGGCGGAGTTGGAAATCTGAAGCAGTTTTGCGGAAAGCGCCGGGTCCTTGGAGGCGATTTCGGCGATGCGGTCGGAGGTGGTCGAGGGTGATTGCAGGGCCTCGGCGATCTCGAGATAGAGTTCGGGGATGCCGGGCAGGCTGGCCATGCCGCCGGTGATGGCGCGCAATTTTTCGTGGCCAAGCTTTTCCTTGATGCCGGTGACTTTCCGCAGGCACGACTTGAGATCGTCCAGGCTGCAAGGCTTGGTAAGATATTGATGGGTCAGGCCGACACAATTAACAACCTCGCTCAGGTCGGCGTAGCCGGACAGGATGATGCGGACGGTCTGCGGGTCGTGGCGCAGGATGTAGTTCAGCAGTTGCGCACCGTTGATGCCAGCCATGCGCATGTCGGTGACGACCACGTCAAATTTTTCCTTTTTAACCAGTTCGAGCGCGGCCTCGCCGCCTTCGGCAAATTGCATATCCCATTCGCCGGCCATGGAGCGCATCCCCATTTTCAACACGCGAATCATCGCGGGTTCATCATCCACAAACAGGATGCGGGTGCGGGGTGAATCATTGGGGGGCACCGCCTTAACATTCAAAGGGGCACAAGCCGGCGCGGGGCCGGGGAGGAACCCGGCCGAGCCAGCGGGACGGTCGCTACAACAATGATCTGCCGCAAAGGAGGACATTTCTACACTTATTGTCGGTAATAAGTCTAAAGCCTTTAGAGCATTTTCAGAAATACAGCAGCCGTTCGGCTGGGGGGAAATGAGGGCGGTCTTTTTGGGTTTTGGCTTCGTTTCGGCTCAGTTACAGGGTTGCTGGGAACCTGCGCCTTCGCCAAAGCCTCGCCAAAACCCAAAAATCCTCGCTCCGAACGGCTGCTATATTTCTTCAAACGCTCTCGGAAAGAAATGCCGAGGCGCGCTGGCAGACCGTCTCCGGAGACAGGGCACGGAGGCACTCCAGGGGTTGCTCAAAATGGCATTCCGATTTTAGGCAGGGAGCGCAGGGGAGGTTGATCCGCAATACATTTTCCAACTGGCCGTAGGGGCCGGTGCGTTCGGGTGCGGTCGGGCCGAACAAGGCGATAAGCGGTTTGCCGAGCGCAGCGGCGACGTGCATGGGGCCGGTGTCGTTCGTGATGAGCAGGTCGCAGCCCCGGAGAAATTCAATCATCTCCGGCAGCGAGGTCGCGCCACAGAGGTTCAGGACGCGCGCGGGTTCGGCCTGGGAAATTTTTTCTCCGAGCGGCCGGTCATCCTTGCCACCAAGGACGGCAAAGCGCACGTCCGGGAATTTTTTCACCAGCATTCCGACCAGCGCGGAAAAATGTTCCACCGGCCAGCGCTTGTTATCCCACCGCGCGCCAGGTTGGAGCGCGACCCATCTGGCGCCGTCCATTTTCCATTTTGATTTTACGGCGGCGGAAATTTCAGGGCGTTCCGGCAACCATGTAAAATTATTGTGGACGGGCACGCCGAGCACGGGCAGGACGGACAGGTACCAGTCCACGGCATGCGTGTGAAACGATTTGCGGGGCACGGCGAGGTCGTAGAAGGTGCGGGCGCCTTCGCGGACTTCATCGAGGCCGACCAGGAGTTTGCCGCGGGACAGCCAGGCGAAGATGGCGCTGCGGGCGAGGCATTGCAGGTCGATGACGAGGTCGAAATTTTGGGCGCGCAGCCAGCGGAGGCTTTGAAACATTTCCGGCCAGTACCGCGGCCGGCCCCAGCGCTTGCGTTCGAACCGGACGATGCCGGCGAGGTCGGGGTCGCCTTCAATGAGCGGGGCGAGGGCGGAATCGATCCACCAGAAAATTTCCGCGTCGCGGTAATGGAGCTTCAACAACCGCAGGACGGGCAGGGCGTGAATGACATCGCCGAGCGAACTGGGTTTGAGAATCAAAATTTTCAAGGCAGAATGCAGAATGAAGAATGAAGAAATCAGTCGCCGCGCGCCCGTTTTGAAATGGTCACCAAAATTGCTACCAATTCGTCTATTTCTTTCAGGAGGGGTGCGAGACGTGATTCAGGAAACATTTTTTCTTCGAGCAGCAACTCAAGCCAGTAGGAGGTTTCGTCCGCCTCTTTCAGGCAATCGCCGATTTTTGAAATAAACTCCGCCTTGGAACGCGCCCGATTGGCTTCCCGATAATTTGCTCCGACAGAAGTCCCGGATCGCAAGACTTGTTTGCCTAGCACTTGAGCTGCAGTTTCTTTTGGTAATGCGACGTACAGCCGGATGATTCGTCTGGCGAAATCCTTGGTCCGCGCAGCCAAATCTTTTTCTGCAATCTGCATTCTTCCTTCTACCTTCCGTAGGCGAGACGTTCGGCCAGGCGCTCGGGCAGGCCGGCAGCGAGGATCTTGGCCTGCGCGGCGGCGATGTCATATTCGAGGCGGCGGAGTTCGATGGTCTGCGCGTCCATGTCATAGAGGACGTAGGCGCACTTGGGGTTGTTGTCCCGCGGCTGGCCGACGGCGCCGACATTGATGAAATATTTTTTGGACGGATCAACCTTGAATTTGGAATAGGTCCCACCGCGCACGACGGTGTCGCGCATGAAGGCGACGGGGACGTGCGTGTGGCCGAAGAAGCACATCTGCGTGGTCTGGTACGGAAAGCTGGCGGCGGCGGCGAGCTTGTCGAAGACGTAACCCCAGCGGTCCGGCGCATCGAGCGTGGCATGGACCATGGTGAAGTTGGAAGCCATGCGGGAATACTTCAGCTCGCGCAGCCACTTTTTGTCATCATCGGTCAATTGATCGCGTGTCCAGTGGACGGCGTCGGCGGCGTGGGGGTTGAAGCCCTCGAGGTGTTCGTTGGAGGAACAGTATTCGTCGTGGTTGCCCTTCACGACAGGGATGTTCATGTCCCGGACGATCTGAAGGCATTCCTTGGGGTTGGCATTATAGCCAACAACGTCGCCAAGGCATACGATATGGGTGGCGTTCTGGGCGCGGATGTCGTCCAGAACGACCTGGAAAGCTTCCAAATTCCCGTGGATGTCGGCGATGATGGCGTATTTCATTGACTAGCGGACAATTTCAAAACCCCGAAACTTGTTTTCTGGTTCGGACCAAGTTACCTGTTCGTCGCGGATAAATCCAGCGAGACCTGCATCATGGAGGGCGGCGCGGAAGGCGTCAAGTTCATCGCGCAGGCCCTCGGCGGCGAGTTCGACGCGGCCATCGGGGAGGTTGCGGACGGTGCCGGCGATCTCAAAGCCGGTGGCGACGGTCTTGGCGGTATACCGGAAACCGACGCCCTGGACGCGGCCGGAGTATAAAATTGTCATGCGGCGGCGCAAGAAATGGCTGGCGGCGTTTGACACGGGAGCATAAAGCCAAAGGGCCGGAGCGGGCGCAAATGTTTTTTCAAAATTCTTAATCCAATCTTAATCTGCCCCGACCAAAAATTTTTTGCTTTATGTTTGACCCGTGCGATGATTTGCCATAAATCAATCCGCGCAGCCATCATACGAATTGACAACCCGATTGTATGATGGCTGCGACGCACCAAAGCATGCTTAATACCAAGTCATTTTTGACCGTTGATTTCGGGGCCGGAAGCCTGAAACTTGCGGAGTTCGAAATTAATGAAGTGGGAGGACTGCGTCTCACGAATTTTGCGATCAAGCCGCTGGGGCCGGAAGGTTCGCAGGAGGCG
>DATHQS010000117.1:0-12907 GCA_035482455.1 Candidatus Acidiferrales bacterium
CGGGCACCAGCAGGCGCGGATAGACCGCCTGCGGTTGTCCTCCCTGTAATTGCGCCTGTGTGGCGATGGTCCGCATTCGCCCGCCTTCATACACCACCAAGCCGGCTCCCTGCGCACCGATCCAGACGCGACCGTCCGGCGCGACGGCGGCGCTACTGTCCTGCGCCCGCGCCCGCCCCGGCAAAACCAGATTGGTACAGACACCATTTTCATAGCGGCCCACCTCACCGCTGTGCGTGCCGATCCAGACGACGCCATTCGTATCCCCGGAAACCGTGTTGACCAGGCTGTCGCTCAAGCCTTCATTCCTGCCGATGGAGCGAAAGAGCCGCCGCCGCACCTGCACCAGACCGCCCCGTTCATATCCGGTCCATATGTTTCCCTCATGGTCTTCACACGCAAAACGGATCGTATTGCTGGGCAGCCCGTCCCGCGTCGTCAACTGGCGCAGGCCGCCGTCGGTGGCGATATGGATCAGGCCCAGGTCCCCGGCGCTGGTCCACAGGCCGCCTTCGGCGTCGCCATGCAAAAAGCGCAATGACTGCCTGCGGCCCAGTTCGATGTTCCAATCGCTGCTTTCGGCGCACCATTGCCGCCCGACACAGCGCCGCATTTTCCCGTTTGCTTCCACCCAAAGATTGTCACCCCCGGAGAAGACGATCCGCTTCACGTTCAGTTCCGCTTCACCGTTGGTCGGCGTCATGATTTCGAAATGGTTGGTCTGCCAAATGGCCAGCATTTTGTCCGTACCGATCCAGATCCGGCCCAGCTTGTCAGCGGTCAACACCTTGATGGCCTGGTCTTTGAACCCGGGTGCCAGCGGCAGGGTGACCGTCTCCTGTTCGCTCCAGATGCCGATTTGATTCGAAGCCTGCAAATACCAGATACGTCCGCCGGCATCGGCGCAATGCTGGCCGGATGCCGCGGGCGCGGGCAGGGAAACCGTCTGCCAGGACCATTGTTCGTTCGTTTTTTTGCCGGCCAGCAGCCTCCCGTCAAGATAGACAAAGGTGGCGGCGCCCGGAGTTGACCATAACAGGCGGTCGGGCTGGTTGGTGCTGGTCAGGACCGGGTGAAAACCATGCTGATCCCAGGCCGTCATGCCGCCGTCGTACATGCAGATCCAAAGCGTGCCGTCGTTTCCCGGCATGAACCGCGGCACGCCCCACTTCAAGGAAAACTCCGGCGTGCTGGCGGAGTCATAGCTCACAAAACGGGTGCCGTCGAAGCGCAGCACACTGCCGAACAGCGTGCCGATCCAGAGATAGCCTTCAGGCGTTTGCGCGACATCCGTGACCGAGCCTTCCGTCAATCCGTCATCCGCCCCAAAAACCTTGATGATGTAATCCTGCGCGGCGGCATTGGTGTCATCTGCAAACCCGGCCGGCACCAGCACCAGGCAGGCATATGACATCAGCCAGCAAGCGGCATGTTTCGCGCGGGAATGCATCAGACGAGTATGAAACACGCGGCGGTTCTTTCACCATGAAAAAATCAAATACCACAGTTTTTGGGGGCTGGCCGTTTTCCCGGCGGGGGCTATAGTAACACCATCCAAAGCCGCGAAATCAAAAAACGTCATCAACCTTACATCTGCCGTCACCTCAACATGAACCAGTTCAAGTCCCTGTTGCCAGCTTTCGCCGCCGGCACTATGTTTGCCCAATCAAACCCCGCCCCGGCGCAACTGGCCGCCTGTGAGGCTGCTGAAATTTATCCCGGTTAAGCGGGCCTGGATTCAACCCGATAAAACCTATGAAATCTTTGCCCAACGTGTCCCCCGCCACCAGACGGGCCAGGTGCGGTTCAGGGGGATTTACCCTGATTGAACTGCTCGTGGTCATCGCCATCATCGCCATTTTGGCGGCCATGCTGCTGCCCGCCCTGAGCCGGGCCAAATCCAAGGCGCAGCAAATCTCCTGCCTGAACAATCTCAAACAGATCCAACTCGCGATCGTGTCGTATACGGGCGACAATGCAGATAAATTTCCGGAAAACCCCGGCTCGACTGTCACCCTCAATTCCTGGGTCACCGGCAACTTGACTTGGGATTTTCCCCCGGGATCGCCCAATACGGATAACACCAACACGGCGTTGTTGACGGCGGGTGAACTTGGCCCATATGTGGCCAAAAGCACCGGCGTTTTCAAGTGTCCGGCGGACGTCATTCCGGGGGCGCTCGGCCCGCGCGTCCGCAGCGTTTCCATGAACGGTTTCATCGGTGACGTTCTCAATATCCAAGGAAATAATAATCCAGGCTGGAAGCGGTACTTGAAAGCTTCCGACTGCTCGAGCCCGGGACCTTCGATGACTTTCGTGATCTTGGATGAGTGTCCTGACAGCGTTAATGATGATTTCTTTTCCGTCAAAATGTCAGCCACCGGTCAGCCCACCACCTGGTCGGACGTGCCGGCCTCCACCCACAACGGCGGGGGCGGGTTCTCGTTCGTCGATGGTCATGCGGAGATGAAACGATGGCAGGACGGCAATACCCAGGCTCCGGTCAGAAAGGTACACCCCTGTCCGGACAATTCGCAGACTTCCCCGAACGACAATCCCTGGCTCCAGCAGCGGACCAGCAGTCTGTAATCACTTAACCCAACAGCCAGAAACCATCACCAAACCCAAAAACCCATCATGAAGCCACCAAAACATTCACTGCTGAATCCTATTTTGTCCTTCTGCACGATCGTTGCGGCTGCGGTCATGTTCGCCGGTTCCGCCCGGGCACAGCTCATCGCGTATGATGATGCCGGAAATTACCGCCTCAACGCCAATTGGACCAATGGCGCCAACCAGGGCTTCGGCTTCACCCCGTGGACGTTCGTCACCAATGGACCCGACTTTAACGGCACCTTCATCAACTCGGCCAACAATCCCGCATTTGCCATCGCCTCCATCACCAATGTGCTGGGTGTCAATTCCACCAATGTCTGGGGGCTCTTCGCGAACGGAACCGACGGCATCAACGAAATGACCGCCTATCGCGGTTTTGCCAGTTCGCTGGGAACGAATACGTTCAAGCTGCAATGGGGATCCACCGGCGCGGGCAATCAAAATGTCACCGGTTCGGGCACGGTGCACGGTTGGATCGGGTTTAGCCTGCGGACCGGGAACGCCACCAATGCCGCGTATGATTTGCAGAGCTTCCCCGACCCCACCGCGCAATTTTACCTTTATTTCCTTGATGGCAATGCGGTGAACACGCTCATTTACTACGATGGCAGCGGCATCCATTCCGTGCCCAACACCTCATTCAGCAACCTGGGAAGAAACAACATCACCAATGCCGTTGAAACCGAAATCACCCCCGGTTCCGATGGCGTGTCTTACCACCTGGTCTTGAAAGACTGCGTGCAGAACGCGGTGCTCTTTGTGACGAACGGCACTTTGATCAACGCCGGCCAGACCGTCGACAGCGCGGCGCTCTTTTGTTATGAAGCCTCCGGCGACCAGATTTACAACCGGATGCAAATCGCCGTCGCCACGAACATCCCCCCGACCATTTCCAATCCCCAACCGGCCGACGGATCGCTTTACGTCAGTCCCGGCGCGACCAATCTTTCCTTTGAGGTGGATTCCTTCAACTCCACGGTGGCTGGCAGTGCTGTCAGCGTCTTCTTGAACGGCGTGCTTCAATCTGGCGCGGTGTTCAACTCCGCAGGTGGCACGAACCAGCTTCTGGGGACCAATGGCGTGACGCTCGCCCAGGACACGTTTTACACCTATACGATCATCGCCCAGGATGCCAATGGCAACGTCGCCAGCAACAACTTTACGTTTAACACGTTTCTGCCCGGCGACCTCTACATCGATGCCTACGATTACAACTACGGTTCCGGGCAGTTTGTCAATAATTCAACCCCCACGAACGCCTACGCCAATCTGCTCGGAAACAACGGCGTCGATTATTCGATCTCCGATCTGACCGGGGCGAATAATACTGCCGGCTATCGTCCGGGTGACTTGGTCCAAACCCTGGCCCTGCCCACGGATGCGACCGGCGATCCGGTCGACCATGCCAACTTGCGGGCGAATGGGTGGACCGCTTATAACGTCGGCTTCACCGTTGCCGGCAACTGGGAGAACTATACGCGCGTCATCCCGGTGGCGACGAATTACAGCATCTACGCCCGCGCGGCCAGCGGTACCGGCGGGCAGTTTGAGATCGAACGGTTGACCAACGCCACCGCCACCTCGGCGAGCCAGCCGCTGATCGCTTTGGGCCGGGTCAATGTCCCGGTCAGTGGCGGCAGCCTCATCTACAACGGCGAGTTGACTCCGCTCACCGATATCTTTGGTAACACGGTGGTCGTTCCGCTTTCCGGAACGAACACGCTCCGCGAAACGGCCATTTCCAGCCAGGGTTACAACCTCGAGTATCTCCTGGTCGTGGCGGTCACCAACGCCACCGGCAAACTCCGGCCGTATTTCGCCACAGCTTCCCCGGCTCCCAACGCCACGGGCGTGGGTCTGGTCACCCCGTTGACGTTCACCCTGGTCAACCGGCAGACGACGGTGAACATATCCACCCTCAAGCTGTTCACCAACTCGGTCCAGGTGGCCTCCGGTGTCTCGTCCAACGCCAATCCGGCCGGCATCGTGGTATCCTTCACCCCCGCCGCCAACCGGTCGGCAAACACCATCTACACCAACACGGTTGTTTATACGGACAGCGACGGCGTCAACATCACCAATTCCTGGACGTTTGTCACGGGCACCACGGGCGGGCTGAATGCCAACGGCGTCTGGTCCGGCTTGGGCGGAACCAACAACATGAACTGGGCCACCGCCACCAACTGGACCGGCGGCACGCCCGGACCGACCTTCTTCGCCTCGTTCACCAGCAGCAACGCCACCACCACCCTGGTCACCAACAACATCGTCTCCACCAATGTGACCATCGCGGGGCTGTTCTACGCCACCAACAATAGCGGTTATCACACCACCTGGATCCAGGATGGAGTGACGCTGACCATCTCGAACGGGACGACGGCCACCGTGAACGTATTCCAGGCTGGCGGCCAGCCGGCAAATCTGGGCGATAACAGCTTCAATTCACCGGTCACCAACACCATCACCGGCGCTAACGCGACCTTCGCCGTCATGGGCAACCCCCAAAGCAGCGGCGCGGTCAACGCCATCAACTTCCAGGTCCGCCAGGCCGCCATCGGCGCGGCGTCGCTTCCCAACCTTGTCACGGTCAATATGGCCGGTCTCGGCACCTTCACCGCCACCATCGGTAAATTCTACGTCGCACAGGGCGGCGCGGGTGGCAACCAGGCCAACGTCAGCGGCTGCGTCTATCTGGCCCGGACCAACATGATCGCCCTGTTGCGGACCGGCAATGCCGGCCAGTTTGAGGTCGGTGACAGCAGCGGCGGCACGATCGAGTGCCCCGGCAGTTCGCTCTACCTCGGGATCACCAATGCTTTCTATGTGGACACGATCCGGTTCGGCAAAAATAAGGCGACCAACAACCTCGTCGCATTCAATCCAGCTTTCACCAACAGCACGACTCCGGTCGCTTACATTCGCGGCACCAACTCCATTCCCTCGCCCTCCAGCCGGGCGACCCATTGGAGCATCGGCGACGCCGACAACGAGATAACCGTCCCCAACTACGTTCAAGCCAACGTCGATTTCAGCGGCGGCAAACTGGATGCCCTGGTCAACTACATGGTTCTGGGCCGCGGCGAAGTCTCGGCCACCGACAGCGGTTTCGCGCAAGGCACGTTGACATTCACAGCCGGCACCCTTGATGTGCTTACTGTGACCAACGGCATGCAGCGCGGCGTCAATACCGCCACCGAGTCCGGCGTCATTAACATCCTCGGCACCGCCACGCTGGCCAGCACCAACATCATCCTCGCCGTGACCAATGCCGGTGCCAATGCGGCGCTCGTGTCCGGCACTCTCAACGTCACGAACGGCACTGTCCGCGGCAACATCAACGCCGGCGGCGGCGTCAGCACCGTCAACCTCAAGTCGGGCACGCTGGTCGTTTCCAACAACGTCGGCTCGGCGGCGGTTCCGCTCTCGGCCTTGAACCTGTCCACCGCCTCGCTGCACTTCCGGGCGGATGGCAATGCCACCACGGCGTCCATCACCGCGTCTTCCGTCGGCGTCACCGGCACCTCGACCATCACCGTCGATGCCGTGGCCAACGTGTCCGGTCCCAAGACCATTCACCTGATCAGCTACTCCGGCGCCACGCCTTTCGCCGGTCTATCGCTGGCGCCCCTGCCGGCCGGTTACACCGGCAGCCTGGTGGATAGCGGCACCAGCATTGATCTGAACATCAACGCGGTGGCGTCCAAACCCCCGACGATCCGCAACATCTCCATTGGCAGCGGGCTGGTCATCATCGGCGGCACCAACAATGCCGGCGCGGGCGGCACCTACTCCGTGCTCACCTCCACCAACCTGCTGGTTGCCTTGACGAACTGGGTCGTGCTGACCAACAGCAGCTTTGATGCGAACGGCAACTTCTCGTCCACCAATGCGACGGGAACGAACAGCCAGCAGTTCTACATCCTCAGGGTGCCTTGAACCGGTTTACCGGATTAAAATGGTTGTGACTTAAGAAACGTAGTGGGGGATATGCAGCCGTCGGGCAGTTGAACTGCCCGGCGGCTTACATTTTACTATTGGCAGGTTTGAATTTATGAAGATGAAATTAGATCGCGGTTTGGTTGTCGGCGCTATGCTGGTCGGATTTGCTTTTGCAGGTGTGGTGCAAGCCCAACCGGCGCCAGATGCGGCCGTGCCGGGACAATTCAAGGCGCGGTATTACGGAAAACTCTCCGAGCTGCCCGTCGGCGCCGTCCAGCCGCGCGGCTGGATCCAGCAATGGCTGCAACGCCAGGCCCAAGGCCTGACCGGTCATCCGGAAAATCTCGATTACCCTTACGACACCTGCATGTTTGCCGGTGAAATCCCGCCCCCGGCGATCAAGGATAAATATTGGAAACCTTGGTGGCCCTACGAACAATCCGCCTACTTCACGGACGCCACTACGCGGCTAAGCCGCCTCATCAGCGACCCCGGCATCAACCAGCGGCGCGATGCCGCCATGAAGTACATCCTGGAGCACTCGACGGGAACCAATCTCGGCGGTTCGGGGGCATGCTGGCCCAATGCCGTCGTCGGTCGCGCCCTCATGGCGGAATTTTCCGCCACCGGCGATCCGCGCATCGCCAGCGTCATGCAAAACTGGCTGCTCACCAGCGCCGGCCAGATCACCCAGGGCGGACGCAACGGCGTGAATTTCGAGGAGGCATTTTATCTTTACGGCCTCACCGGTGACCAGCGCCTGCTCGATTTGTGCCGGACGATTTATAACGGCTACCTGACCGATACCAATTCGTTCTTCACGACTGCAAAAATCCAAGGCAACGGCCTCTTCCACGAACATGGCGTCACCGCCGCGGAAGAACTGAAATGCCTCCCGTTGATGTACAGTTACACCGGCGATCCCGCCGCGCTGCAACTCGCCCAACGCGCCTATAAAAAAGTTTTGGACAACAATCTCATGGCGGATGGCGGCATCGTCAGTTCGGAACACCTCGACAAGCCCGCGTTCTTTTCCGTCCACGAAAGCTGTGACATCACCGACTGGTCCTGGAGCCTCGGCTATCTCTTCATGGCCACGGGCGACGCGCATTTGGCCGACCTCATTGAACGCACCACCTTCAACGCCCTGCCCGGTGCCGTCACCAAGGATTTCAAGCAGCTCCAATATTTTTCCGCCGCCAACCAGACCGTCATCGCCGCCACCAACACCCACCTCGGGCACTGGCTCACGCGCATGACCTACCGCGCCGCGCATGACACGGAATGCTGCGCCGGCAACATCAACCGCGCCATGCCCAACTACGTCATCCGCATGTGGATGCGTGGGGATGACAACGGCCTCGCCGCCGTCTACTACGGCCCCAGCGAAGTCACCACTACGGTCAACGGCCAGCCCATCACCATCACGGAGGAAACCAGTTATCCCTTCCGCAACGACATATCGTTCAAGATCAAAACGACAAAGCCCGTGGACTTCAACCTGCAATTGCGCATTCCGGCCTGGTGCGACAAGGCCGTCATTGCTGTAAACGGGAAGGATGTGAATAACGGGTCGATACCGGGAACATTCACCGGGCTAAACCGTACATTCCATGATGGCGACGTGGTGAGCCTGAATCTCTCCATGCCGGTGAAAGTGGAAGATTGGTTCAAACACGAAGCTGTCTCCATCACCCGCGGCCCTCTGGTCTATTCGCTTAAGATCGATGAGCAGCGCGTGGAGCGCACCGCCGACCCCGACAACATCAAGCCGCTCCTCAGCGGCCATGAAATCCGCGCCTTCCCCGAGGTGGAATTTTCCGCCGGCAGCGACTGGCGCTACGGCCTGGACATGGTCTCCAAGAAATATCTTACGGACATCAAAGTGGTCCAGTCGCCCATGACGAAAAATCCGTTCATCGAAGACCAGGCGCCGGTTCGCCTCGAACTCCCGCTCTATCATCTGCCCGACTGGGCTTCCGGGCTGAATGAGCCCGCCGGCCTGCCTTCCGCATCCCAGCAACAGGTGGATGGTCGCACAAAGACCATGACTCTGGTGCCGTACGGCTCCACGCATCTACGATTGACCACCTTGCCCGTGGTGGTATCCGTGGTGAAAAAATAAAAATGGCAAAATTGGCTCGGACGAAAATACTTTCATTTCCTTTGCGCTTTTTGCTCTGGTTTTGCGCCTTAAGGAGGAGGAAGATGAATTGCGCGGATGTCCGACACTCCTGACCACGAACTGACGGTTTTTAGCGCTGCCCGGAGGTTGCCGACCGGGGAGCGGGCGGCTTTTCTGGACAAGGCCTGTGCCGGCGATGCCGCTTTGCGCCAGCGGGTCGAGGAGCTGCTTGCCACCGCGGAAAAAGCGTCGGCCTTTTTGGAAACTCCGGCCGGGAGCATTTTAAATCTCCGCCCCAAAATCCTTCCTACCGAGAAACCCGGCGACCGGATCGGCCGCTACGAATTGGTTGAGCAGATTGGCGAAGGCGGTTGCGGGACGGTCTATCTGGCGAATCAGGAAGAACCGGTCCGGCGGCAGGTGGCCCTGAAGGTCATCAAGCTGGGCATGGATACCAAAAGTGTCATCGCCCGGTTTGAGGCCGAGCGGCAGGCGCTCGCCTTGATGGATCACCCCAATATCGCCAAGGTGTTGGATGCCGGTGCCACGGACAGCGGCCGGCCGTATTTCGTGATGGAACTGGTGCGCGGGGTCAAGATCACGGATTGCTGCGACCAGAACAATCTCTCCACCAACGAGCGGCTGGAATTGTTCATGCAGGTTTGCCAGGCCATCCAGCATGCGCATCAGAAGGGCATCATCCACCGGGACATCAAGCCCTCAAACATCCTGGTGACGATGCAGGATGGCGTGCCGGTGCCCAAGGTGATCGATTTCGGCATCGCGAAGGCGACCCGTGGCAAATTGACCGATCAAACTTTTTTCACCGCGCTGGAGCAATTCATCGGCACACCAGCGTATATGAGTCCGGAGCAGGCGGAGGCCAGGGCGGTGGATGTTGATACGCGCAGTGACATCTACAGCCTGGGCGTCCTGCTGTATGAACTGTTGACCGGGCAGACGCCATTTGACGCCAGGGAATTATTGAAAGCCGGGCTGGATGAGATCCGCCGCACGATCCGGGAACAGGAGCCGGCCTCGCCCTCGACCCGTCTAAGCACGATGCAAGGCGACGTCTTGGGAGCGATTGCCAAAAATCGGAAAACCGAACCACCCCAACTCATCCACCTCGTCCGCGGCGATCTCGATTGGATCGTGATGAAGGCGTTGGAAAAAGATCGCGCGCGCCGTTACGAAACGGCCAACGGCCTCGCCGGAGACATCCGCCGCCATCTGAACCATGAACCGGTCACGGCCCGGCCGCAGAGCAACACCTACCGGTTTCAGAAACTGGTCCGGCGTCACCGGCTCGCCTTTGCCGCCGCCGGCGCCATCGTGCTGGCCCTGGCCGTGGGCGTGGGCATCGCAATCCGGGCATCGATCAAAGAACATCAGGCACGCTTGGAAGCGGACAAGGAGCGCGTACAGGCGCAGGCCAACGCCGCCAAAAGCCGGCAGGTGGCGCAGTTCCTCGAAGACATGCTCAACGGCGTCGGCCCCTCGGTCGCCATGGGCAGTGACACCACCCTGCTCAAAAAAATCCTGGACAACACTTCAAAACGGATCGGCACCGACCTCGCCCAGCAACCCGAGGTGGAGGCCGAGTTGCGTTACACGCTCGGTGAAGTCTACTGGGAGGTCGGTGATCTGGAAGACGCAGAGGCCATGCACCGCCAGGCGTTGGCCCTCCGGATAAAAGTGCTGGGGGCGAAAGACCCGTTGGTGGCCCAATCCATGCGCCGGCTGAGCCATGTGCTCTGGCGACGGGGCAGCCTCGCCGAGGCCGAAACCATGGCCCGCTCGGGCATAGCCTTGCAGCGCGAATTATTTGGTAACACCAATCTGGAAGTGGCCCGGTCGCTGGAGGACCTTTCCGCCATCCTCAACACCCAAAACCGGACCGCCGCGGCGGAAGCCACCTTGCGCGAAGCCGTCACCACCAAGGAAGCGTTGTTAGGCTACGACAACCCCGAGGTGGCGGATGCCTTGGATGACCTGGCCTCGTGGCTCTTTTCCCGGCGGTATAAAAGGGAAGAAGCCAACGCCCTGGCCAATAAAGCCATCGCAATCCGCCAAAAACTTTATGGTGGCGACAACCTGCTGGTGACCGTGACCACCCTTAAATTTCAGGCCGCCAACCTTGATGCCCAGGGCAACTCCAGTGGCGAAGAAGCGACGCTCTACAGGCTGGTGGCGGTGCAACGGAAACTATTCGGGGATGAACACCCCAGCCTCGCGCAATCGCTCAACACCCTGGCCTTGGTGCTCCGGAACGAGGGTAAGCTGGCGGAGGCGGAGCCGGTCCGGCGCGAGGCGCTGGCGATGCAACGCAAGCTGCTCGGCGCGGAAAGCACCGAGGTCGCCACCACCCTCTCCAATCTCGGTGAGCTCCTCGTCGCCGAAAACAAATTGGACGAGGCGGAATCCGTGTATCGCACCTCGCTGATGATGCGCCGGAAACTGTTTGGCGATGACAGCCTTCAGGTCGCCAATGCCCTCACTGACCTGGGCCGGCTGCTCGAAACCGAAGGCCGGACGGAAGATGCCCGGAATTTTTATCTGGAGAAGGCGGGCGACACGACCGCTTCCGCAACGGCCGCCCAAAATGCCCTCGGCCTGATGTATCTCCAGGGCAAAGGCCTGTCGAAAAATGTGACCGAAGCCATGAAGTGGTTCCGGAAAGCCGCCGACCTCGACTACACAAGCGCACAAATCAGCCTGGCCGTTTTGGATTTTGAGGGCACGGAAATCCCCAAGGATGAGACCCAGGCGCTGAACTGGTTTCACAAGGCGGCCGCCCTGAAAAATATCCAGGCAACGAAGACCCTGGCCAATTGCTATTGCGCCGCGGGCCGCAGCCGGGAGGCGATGGGCACTTTGTCAAAAATCTGCGGTCCCCGGCCAAAAGACACGGACGCGTGGCTGACACTGGCGGCGTGGCTGGCATGGTTTGGAAAAGACGGAGATTACGAAACCATCCGTCAGCGCATGTTGCAATTGGCAGCCGGGACGGACGAGGCTTCCATCGCCCAGAGTGCCGCCAAGGCCGGTTGCCTGCGGCCCTCCACCAACACCGTCCTGCTGGCGCAGGCACTTGAACTCGCGCGACTGGGCGTTGAACTGAAGCAAGGCACACCCGCATTGCCTTGGTATCAGATGAGCCTTGGCCTGGCGGAATATCGCAATGGTGACTATGCCAATGCGGAACAAGTTCTGGCCGTCGCCGCGCAAACGGCCGGCAAGTATCAGGAGATTCCGTGGACCGCAGGCCTGTTTCGGGCCATGTGCCTGTTCCAATTGGGCCGCACCGACGAAGCCCGGCAGCTCTTCACCCAGTCCGAAACACAAATGCCTGCGTTCCCGCAGGACCCGCACAAGCCGGTCATCCATGGGAAAACCGCCTCCCACGATGTGATCGTCGGCTGGCTGGCTTATAAAGAAGCCAAATCCCTGCTCTCCGGGCTGGCTACCAAGCCATAGAGGCCTTGGTCGGCCGGTTTCCTTCAAACATTCCGGTCGAAAATCATTTTGCGCCTTTTCTCCCGCGATTCCGCATTGGTTAACGGTGGGAGGATGAACTCACACGCCAAAATCCGGACCATTTATGAAATTGCACGCAACATGTTCAAGCCAGCCAGTTAAAATCCCGTTCACGAAGTTGCGCTTCCTGGCCGTGGCTTTGATCCTTTGCGCGGGGCTGGGGTATCTGTGCATCCATTTGGTGGCCCCGGCCGCGGCGCAGACAGACAATTCCACACCATATGCTTTCACCACTCTTCCGGTGAAATCCAATCTGGAAAATGTCGGCGGGACAAATGTTGCGGCGGGATTTTTGGAACTCAAGGGCATCGCCGTGGACGGGGCGGGAAATATTTTTGCGGCAAACATGCGCAATCACACGATTTGCCGGATAACGCCAGCAGGCGACCTGAGCATCGTGGCGGGACAATCCGGCCGTCCCGGCAGCGAGGACGGAACCGGATGCGCTGCACGTTTTCGTTATCCTCAAGGCGTGGCGGTGGATGGTGCGGGCAATGTCTACGTGGCGGACACCGGCAACAATACGATCCGCCGCATCACCCCCGCAGGGGCGGTCACCACGCTGGCCGGACTGGCCAGACAAGCTGGCGGCACTGATGGAATGGGAACGAACGCCCGGTTCAATTACCCGAAAGGCGTTGCCGTGGACAGCCGGGGCAACGTTTATGTGGCCGACCTGTACAATGC
>DATHQS010000118.1:0-32313 GCA_035482455.1 Candidatus Acidiferrales bacterium
TCGCGGTCGATGATCTCCAAGTACGCCGTGTCATAGCTCTGCTTCATCTCGCCGCGCTCGTTTTCCATGAGCAGATGGCCCGTCTCGGTCGAGCCGTACAGGTTGAACACCGGTACGCCGAACACCCGCGTCAAAATTTTGCGATGCACGACGCTCGTGAACTCGTAGCTGGACAGGATGAATTTCAGCGACGGAAACCTGATTCCGCGCCGTTCGCAATATAGCGCGAACCACACCGCGTGCACCGGGTCCGCATCCAGAAACACCGGCGTCCATCCGGTGATCTCCTGCGCCATGCGTGCCAGTTCCGCCTCGCTGATCAAAAACGGAATCCGCGCCAGGTTGACGAACAGCGACTGGTTGATGACGCGCTGCTCGCGCGACATCCAGACCGTGGGACACGTCAGACCGTTGCATGAGGGCGAGGTGATAGTCACGCGGCGGGCATGGGGAAATTCATCCAGCACCTTGGCCACCACGGCGTTCAACCGCAGCGCGCGTTGCTCCTGCGCATCCCACCAGCCGCGTCCGAAGATCACCGGCAGCCGGTCGGACGTGGTGCCGGAGGTGTGCTCGAGTTCGATGAGGTTTTTTTCCTGCAACGCCTCGAGCGAGGCCTGTTCGCCGAGAAAATTGCGCGGGAAATTCTCGCGCATGGCGGGTTTGCCGAGCAGCGGCAGTTTTTGAAGACATTCCGGTCCGGCCTCGCGGCAGCCAGCCAGCGCTTCGCGATACAATGGCGCCTCGCGCCAGCGCGGCAGCTGGGCGGTCAGCTGCGCGCGTTGGCCTGCTTCACGGATGATTTCCGGTGTTGCCAGCATATCGGGAAATATACACTCGATTGTGATAATGCAAACCGCGTCCGCCATCGATTTTGGGGCGCGGCCTTTAGGCCGCTTCAGCTAACGTATGTCAGTATGCGTTGAACCATGTTAACACCCCCGTCTATCCGCACGTTGAAGCGGGCTGAAGCCCGCGCTCCATCGGCCCATCACTTTTTCGCGTTCCAGACGGTCAGCGTGTCCGGCGAGCCTTGCGCGCGGACGCCGTTGTCCGTCAGGATGTCATCCGTGGCCGCCAGCATCTGGGCGCGCGGAAAAAGCATCGTCTCGGCATACCGGCCGTAGCTTTCCACGCTGATGAATTCCTCCTTGGAATCGCGCAAGATCTCCACGAGGTGCTTGAGGTTTTTCACCGGGATGCCGTTCACCGACTTGATGATCTCCGAATGCGGGTTGGAATAGCCCTGCGCCAGCTTGTGCGGGAAAAACGGCGAGGAGATGACCACCAGCCGCTCATCCGGGAACGCCGGCTGGTCCGCCAGACGGGTGACCATCGGGCTGCCCCCGGCGCTTTCGCGGGCCATGAACGAGCCCGCATATTTTGTCCGCAGATAACCGCCCAGAAAATCCCCGGTCAGCTCCGAAAACACCAGCGGCCCGCAGATGAAATACGACGGATAGGCGCCGGCGCCCAGTTCCGGGATCAGCCGGGGATAATCCGCCGATACCGGCAGCTTGAGGTTCAGCTCCTTGCCCGCGCGATAAACCGTCAGCGGAAGAAAGCCATTGGTGGCAATGTGCTGGATCTCATACAGGAAATAGATCCGCAGGTCGTCGCCCACCTTGATCATCCCCTGGTCGTCCACGGGGGTCTGGCCGACTTTGCTGATGACATCCCATTCCTTCAGCGGATAGGCGTCGTTGGTCTGGTATGGCCGGTGCACCACCATGCCCTCCGCGCCCGCCGGCAGGTTCAAAAAGGCCCGCAGCGACGGATTTTCCAGCGTCTGCAGCGTCTCGTACATCGCCGGCTTGCCGTCGTATTTGCCGTCGGCGATGTCCGCCAGGAACAGGTCGATCTCCTCATTGGGAATGATGTAGCCGATGTTGTCGGCGTCGTTCAACCGGCTGAAGGTCAGCCCGATCATCTTGTCGCCCGCCACCGCCGCCCCGCCGCTGTTGCCGGGGTTGATGGCCGCGTCGATCTGGATGCGCAACCCGAAGACCGGGTAGCTGTACGCCGTGAATTCCACGCGCGAGACGATGCCCTTGGTGATGGACAGGCTGTTGCCGCCCTCGGGAAACCCGTACGCCATCACCGAATCCTTGATGCCCGGCAGCACCTTCGCCCGCGGGATCGGCGGATGCGTGTCGAAAAATTTCTCGTCATCCAATTTCAGCACCGCCAGGTCGATTCCCGGGGCGATGTATTCCACCGTGGCGGAGATCTTGTCGCCCGCCTGGTTCGCCTGGATCTGCACCTGGCTCGCATAATTCACCACGTGGGCGTTGGTCAGGATGCGTTTGCCCTCGATCACCACGCCGCTGCCCGTCTGTTCCTCCGGCGATTGCTTGGTCCACGGCTTGTAAAGGTCGGGATACCGCACCGTGGAAAAGATCTTCACCACGGAATTTTCAATGACGCCGGAAGTCGCCGCCACTACGGCATTCGTACCCACCGGTTCCGCTGCGGACACGGAGAGGCAGGTCAAAACGCACGCGCCGACCAGCAGCCGGGCGCCCGGAAGGGAGGGGAATTTCATAGGCGCCGCGATGCTAAAGAACGCCCTTGATTCAGGCAAAGGAAATGTCACCACGCCCGCGCATACTGCGGTGGCGGTCGGCTAGGACTTGCCACCGCCGTTCCCGTGCCGGTACTCTGCGTCCATGATTTCCGACACGCTCTCTCAGCACCAGCGTTACACCGGTTTGTCCCCGCGCTTTGCCGCCGCCTTTGAATACCTCGCGCAGCTTCCGGTCAATCACCCCACCGGCCGTTACGAGATTGATGGCGATAATATTTTCGCCCTCGTGCAGTCCTACCAGACCCAGCCATTGAGTTCGGCCAAGGTCGAGACGCACCGCCAGTACATCGACATCCAGTTCATCCAATCCGGCCGCGAGACGATGCTGTGGACGCCGCTGGATCCACAAATGGATGTCACCCAGCCTTACGCCGCCGTGAAGGACGTCATTTTCTACGCCACGCCGCCGAACATGACGCCCATCAACTTCGGCCCCGGCCAGTTCGTGATCTTTTTCCCGACCGATTGCCACGCCGGCGGCCTTGAATGCGGCGGCGCGTCCGAAGTCCGCAAGGTCGTCATGAAAGTCCGCGTTTGAATAGGAATTGGAACGTCATGAATTTTCCCGGCCATTTCAAAGGACGCTCGCTGATCCGTTGGGGGATCATCGGCTGCGGTGATGTCACCGAAGTGAAGAGCGGACCTGGTTTTCAAAAGGCCGATGGCTCGGCATTGGTCGCCGTGATGCGGCGCAATGGCGCGCTGGCGGCCGATTATGCGCGGCGGCATGGCGTCGCCCGCTCGTATGACCGAGCAGATGCCCTGCTCGCGGATGCGGAGGTGGATGCCGTGTACATCGCCACCCCGCCGGACACGCACGCGCACTATGCGCTGCTGACCGCCGCCGCCGGCAAGCCGGCCTATGTGGAGAAGCCGATGGCGCGGCACGTTCCTGAATGCGATCGCATGATTGAAGCTTTTCAGGAAGCCAAACTGCCGCTGTATGTGGCCTACTATCGGCGCCGGATGCCGCGCTTTTTGGCAGCCCAGGAATTGATCGCCAATGGCGCCCTCGGACGCATCACCGGCGTGCGTTACCATTGCTCAGCGCCCCGGCACAAGGATGATGCGGGCTGGCGTTTGCGCGCCGAACAATCCGGCGGCGGTCATTTTGTGGACATCGGCTCGCACGCGCTGGACTTGCTGGATTTCTTTTTTGGCCCGCTCAGCACCGTGACCGGCCTGGCGCGCAATCATGGAAAGAGCTGTCTCGTGGAGGACGCGGTGGCGATGAGCTTTCTCGCCGGTGGCATACCCGGTGTCGCTTCCTGGAATTTTGCCAGCGCGGAAAAGGAAGACGTCTTCACCCTCACCGGCACGGAAGGTCAACTGACGTTTTCACTGATGGGCAACGAACCTTTGTGCCTGAAAAAATCAGGCGAACCCGGGCTGCTGGACCGTCCCAATCCGCCGCATGTGCAACAGCCATTGATCCAGTCGATCGTGGATGATTTGCTTGGTCGTGGCACCTGCCCCAGCTCGGGCGACTCCGCCCGCCGCACTTCGCAGGTCATGGACACCGTCCTCGCCAGCTATTACGGCGACCGTAAAGATGAATATTGGAAACGGCCGGAAACGTGGATGAAGCGCCTTTGATGAAAAACTTTGGCATACACGTCACAATAAAATGAGATGCTTAACCAAAAATGAGATTACAGA
Source organism: Candidatus Acidiferrales bacterium (assembly GCA_035482455.1). Classification (GTDB taxonomy): domain Bacteria; phylum Verrucomicrobiota; class Verrucomicrobiia; order Limisphaerales; family UBA11358; genus UBA11358. The sequence continues at coordinate 4,247 of DATHQS010000118.1, forward strand.
GTGGTTGAAAAGTGTGGGACAAATCGAAGACCCACAACACGGGGACGATGAACCGGAGCACCGGACTGTTTTTTCAGCCCCGGCGAAATATTCAGCTTGTGAATGTTTTGTGCGCTGCTTTTTGGATGAAGTTGTCACCCGCGGTGATTTATTGGTCGTGGTTTACGATGCGGAACCGTCGCAACCATGCCAAGACTTTGTAAGTGATGCCTTGCGCTTTTCGGTTGGTGAACGCCGTCAAATTCAGGATGCCCCTGGCTATTTGATTGGATATGAAGAACGCGAAAGGGCCATCGCGCTTTTTGCGTTGATGAGTTGTTTTATGTGGAAGTGCTTTCTATACGCGGAACACGATCAAATCACTTTATATAATTGGGAGGGAGAAATTTTCGACGCTTGGACCGCATCAGAGCTAAAAAGCGGGGTTATTAATAATATTATCAAAAATTTCGAACTGGATTTGAGGTCATAAAATTTTAGCTCGATGGATTAAGCGCATTTGGCAATTCATCACCACGCCCGCGCATACTGATTCGGTGGCGTCAGCTTATGACCTAGGGCCTTCGCCGCATGCACCGGCCAGTAGGCATCTTCCAAAAATTTACGCGCCAGCAAGATCAGGTCCGCCTTGCCGCTGCGCACGATGTCATCCGCCTGCTTCGGGTCCGTGATGAAGCCCACCGCCGCCGTCGGGATGCCCGCGCCCTGTCGCACTTTCTCCGCGAACGGCACCTGGTAGCCCGGCACGACCGTGATCTTGGCGTCCGGCACCACGCCGCCGGAGCTGCAATCCACCAGGTCCACGCCCTCGGCCTTCAGCCATTTCGCCAGCGCGATGCTGTCCTCGATCTGCCAGCCGCCCTCTTTCCAATCGATCGCCGAGATGCGTACAGACAGCGGCAAATCTTCCGGCCAGACCTGACGCACGGCGCGGGTCGTCTCCAGCAAGAGGCGGGTGCGGTGCTCAAAACTGCCGCCGTACTTGTCCGTGCGTTGGTTGCTGAGCGGCGAAAGGAACGAGTTGAAGAGGTAGCCGTGCGCCGCATGCAGTTCCAGCCATTGAAAGCCGGCGAGCAACGCCCGCTTGGCCGTCGCCACAAAATCATTTTGCACGCGGGTGATGTCCGCTTCCGTCATCGCGCGCGGAACCTTGGTGAGATTGCCGCCAAAGGGGATCGCGCTCGGGGCGATCGGTTCCCAGCCGCCCTGTTCCGCAGTCAGGTGCGCGCCGCCCTCCCACGGCAGGGCCGCCGAAGCTTTCCGTCCGGCATGGGCGATCTGGATGCCGGCGACCGCGCCGTGCGATTTCACGAACGCCGCGATGCGCGCGAGCGGCCCGATATGCTGGTCCGACCACAAGCCGAGGCAGCCCGGCGTGATGCGGCCTTCCGGCGCCACCCCCGTGGCCTCCACAATGACCAACCCCGCGCCGCCAACCGCACGCGAACCGAGATGCACAAAATGCCAGTCATTCGCCAGGCCGTCCGTGGCCGAGTACTGGCACATCGGCGAGACGCCAATGCGGTTGCGCAACGTCACGGAACGGACGGTGAGCGGTGAAAACAGGTGTGTCGCAGGATTTAAAACGTTTTCCATCAGGCGAAGTAGATACTGCCGGTTGACCCAAAGTGCAAGGGACGAAGTTTGGCGGAGTGCGCCCGTCCCCGGGCGCAGCAACTTTCACCAACCCGGTCGCGCAGAAATTGCTGTGACTAACGAAGGCGCGGATGAAAACCCGCGCTCTTTTATTTGGCGCCGTCAGCCGGCTTTGTGGCCGCATCCGCCTTGGCCGCCTTCTCGGCCTTCTGCTTGGCGGCGAAATCTTTCCGCGCCTGTTGCGCATCGATGCCCTGCGCCACAAAATATTCGTCCTCGATCTTGATCTTGTATTTTTTGTAGAACGCGGACATCTCCTTGACATCCACACAATCGAGCGATTCTTCACTCGCAGCCTTCAGGGCTTTCAGCACGACCGCCTTCTGCTCGTCCGTCAGTTTCGGGAAAATCTGGAGAGAGACGTCGTAGGTCACCTTCACCTTGTTGATGCTGTACGCTTCTTTGACCGCCTCGACTTGTTCCGGGGTCAAAAGTGCGGACAGGTCCGCCACAAATTTTTCATGCTGCGGCCGGATGGCGGCATAGACGCCGGCGATCTTGTCCAGCGCAGCATTTGCATCCGCCACATTTTTGGCGGAGCGCGCCTTGTCGAAGTCGCCCCAGAGCGTTTTGATCTGGGCGTCATTGGCCGCATGCCAGTCCTTGAGCGCCGTGTACCGGGCGGCGAGGATATCGTGCACCTTGGCCGTTTTGTCCGCATCCGCGAGCTTCAGAGCCGCCAACTCGGGTTTGATATGCTTTTCAACCGTCGCCTTGTCTTTATCAGCGGCGGCATCCGCGGTGGTGGCCTGGGCGCGAACCAGATTGGGAGACGCCAGCACGACGCCAGCCAGCAACGCGGAAAAGAGGATGTGCTTCATGCCCTACATAAAAGCCCAACACCGGCCAAAGTCAATGGCAACACCCCGGTGAAACTGCCAAAAACCATGAAGAAACTGAAGGCCCGCGGTTCAGGCCGGTGGCAGATTGCCCGTCCTCGCCAGTTGCAGGTTGCGGTTCAGTGTTTCCGGCGAGAGCTCCTTTTCCCACCGGCTGAGGACCACGGTCGCGACACTGTTGCCGATGAAATTGGTCAGCGCCCGGCATTCGCTCATGAACCGGTCGATGCCCACCAACAATGCCAGCGACTCGACCGGGATGCCTGGTACCGCCTGCAGCGTCGCCGCCAGGGTGATGAAGCCTGCGCCCGTGACACCGCTCGCGCCTTTCGAGGTGATCATGGCGATGAGGAGCAGGTAAATCTGCGCACCCAAGGTCATCGGCGTGTTTGTCGCCTGCGCCAGGAACACCGCGGCCATGGCCATGTAGATGTTCGTGCCGTCGAGGTTGAAGCTGTAGCCCGTCGGCACCACGAGGCCCACGGTGGCTTTGGAGCAGCCGAGCCGTTGCATTTTTTCGATCAACCCCGGCAACGCCGGCTCGGAAGAGCTCGTGCCGAGGATGAGGAACAATTCATCCTTGAGATATGCCAGCAGCCGGAAAATGGAGAAGCCGCACCACCACGCGATGGATCCCAGCACCAAAATGATGAACAACCCGGACGTGAGGTAAATCCCGGCCATGAGCAGCATCAGCTTGTTCAAGGTGCCCACGCCATGCGCGCCGACCGTGTAGGCCATCGCCCCGAACGCCCCGATGGGCGCCGCCTTCACCACGATATGCATCACGCCGAAAAAAACCTGCGCGCCGTATTCGATGCCGCGCAGCAGCAGCTGCCCGCGTTCGCCCATGCCGGCGATCGCGAATGCCACCAGCGCCGCCACCAGCAGCACCTGCAACAGGTCGCCGGACACGAATGCGCTGAAGAGCGTGTTCGGGATGATGTTCAGGACAAACTCCGTGGCGCTGAGAGCATGGGCCTTGTCGCTGTAACTGTGCCCGGCATCGGCCGCCGATGCGTCCGCATGAAACGTCCCGCCCAGCGGCGTGAGGCCGGCCCCCGGCTGCAACACGTTCACCACCACCAGCCCGATGACCAGCGCGATGGTCGAGACAACCTCGAAATACAACAGCGCCTTCAGGCCGGTGCGGCCGAGCTTTTTGAGATCCCCCATGGAAGCGATGCCGTGGACGACCGTGCAAAAGATGATCGGCCCGATGAGCATCTTCACCAGCTTGATGAACCCGTCGCCCAGCGGCTTCAATGAAGTTCCCCAATCCGGAAACAACCAGCCGACCACGATTCCCGCCGCGACGGCGAGCAGCACCTGCAAGTAGAGGATTTTATACCACGGTTTACGGGCGGGCATGACGATGTTTAACGGGCAAGGCAGGCGTGGTCAAGACCGTGCGACGCTGGGAAGAGCTTAAAATCCGCCGTTCTGTTTACCAAGGCCGGTCGAGATCATGACCCCGCTTGCGGGTCTTGGGCATTTCTGGTTCCCCCGTGTCTTCAGGAACCGCCTGCGCCTGGATGGCCGTCATCATCTCGTCGATCACGCCCAGCAGATCCTGTCGGCCGTCTCCTGTGTTGGCCGAGCAGGTAAAAGTTGTTGGCGGCTGTACGAACCATGCCGCAATGGCGGCCATGAAAGCCGCGATGTTCGCTTGTGCGGCGGCCGGCGTGACCTTGTCCAGCTTGGTGAACACCAGCACGAACGGCACCTCGTTGCGCACAAGCCATTCGATGAACTCGAGATCAATCTCCTGCGGGGTCAGCCCGGAATCGATGAGCGCGAAGACGAGGCTGAGGTTGGCGCGATGCTTGAGGTAGTTCGCCACCGCCTTGTTGAATTTTTTGCTCTCCTTTTTGGCGCCCTCTGCAAAGCCGTACCCCGGCAGATCCACCAGCCGCCACGTTTTGTTGATGGTGAAGATGTTGATCATCTTCGTGAAACCCGGCTTGGGTGAGACGCGCGCCAGCCCCTGTTCGCCCGCGAGCATGTTCAACAGCGAGGATTTGCCCACATTTGAGCGGCCGATGAAGGCGAATTCCGGCAGCGACTCGTCCGGACAGGCGTCCAGGTCCGGTGCGCTGCAATGAAAAATGGCGGATGAGATTTGCACGATAAATGACCGTGCGCCGATTATCGCAGCAAAGCCGGCTTAGAGCGATTAAAGAAATAGTGTGGCCGTTCGGAGCGAGGATTTTTGGGTTTTGGCGAGCGGTGCCGATCATCGGCCTTTGGCGAAGGAGCAGGTTTGAAACAACCCTGTGACTGGGCCGAAACGAAGTCAAAACCCAAAAAGACCGCCCTCTCCTCCCCCAAATCGAACGGCCACAGGATTTCTTTAATCGCTCTAGGGCGACAGATAATACGTCCGGAAATAGCGTTTGCTGAAACTGGCCGCGTTCGTATCCACAAACGTGAAGGGCGCGGTGTTTGTCTGGACGGAAACCCAGTGCACCAGGTCGGTCGAGGCTTGCACCACACTTGGGGTGTTGGTCGGGCCCGAAACTGTAAAGCTGAACTGTTTACCCACCCGCACCGGCGCGGCGAGCTTGGCCGCCGGAACGGAGGAAACGGGGTTTTGCCAGCTGATCTCCGCCGAGATGTCGCTTTCGTTCCAAGCGGTGTCATATTCCTTGATCGCATAGTAACTGGTGGCGCCGGGGGTCAATCCGGTGAACACGAGGCTGTTCACCAGTCCGAGGTTCTGGGACATGGAATAATTGCCGGGGGCCGAACCGCTGAAAATCTGATAGCCGGCGACGCCAGCATCGGTGCTGGCAGTCCAGGAAAGGATGACGCTGTTGGGAACGCCGGGATTGGCGGTTACCTTGAGGCCGGTGACGAGGTGCAATCCCGGCGGCAATCCCTGGACCAGGGACGCAGGCACGGCATAGGAGACCTCGGTGGAATTGGTGCTTTGATTGCCGGCACTGTCATACGATGCCGCCGAGAAATAATACGTGCTGCCCTCCGCCAACCCGGAAATGGTGGCGTTGGTGGTGAGGCCCGCCGTGTTCGTGGCGGAATAATTGTGGCTCGTGGTGCCGAAATAAATTTTATAACCGGCGACATTCGTGGCGGCGCTCGGGTTCCAGGTCAGCGCGACGCTTTGGCTGGCATGAACGGGAAGTTGAATGAACAACATCAGCGCATGGCACAACAACACGGACACAAACAACCGGCTCCGGCCTGTAACTTTAATTTTGCTTAACTGCATGCCGACCCTAACGCAGGCGGTTTGCCAACCCGCTCAGAAGGCAAAAATTTATCCAAAAGATTTTGCTAAAGTTTTCCGGATTGCGGGTTTTTTGCCAAAAAACCCCCGCAAATGGTTAATTCTGACGAAGGTGTTAAAAAAGTGGGAAAATCCGGCTGGTAAGATGATTTCCACCTGCTGGCAGAACATTTACCTTATAAAAGGTAAGGAAAAATTATCATCGTAAAAGAACGTGTCCCGATAAAAGGCAGGGTGTAATGCGAAAATTTCCGCGGGGAATTTTTTGCACGCCTCAATGCGCGAGAGCCTGGTTCACGTTCAGCCAGTAGTGGCCGATGTCGCCGACGACGCGCATGAATTCTTGCGCATCCGCCGGCTTGATCACGTAGCTGTTAACGCCAAGGTTGTAACTCTCGATCATCTCGATGTCCCGCTCCGAGGAGGTGAACACCACGATCGGGATGGTCCGGGCGCGGATGTCCGCCTTGAGTTGCCGCAAGATGTCCAGGCCGTTGGTGGTCTTGAGCTTGAGGTCCAGCAGGATGACCTTGGGCACCTTGATTTCGTGCCAGTTGGAATAAAGACTGGCGAGAAAAATTGAATCCAGCAACTGGTCGCCGTCCGACACATGTACGACTTCCCCGGGAATGTTCCGCTCCCTCAAAGCTGTTTGGGCCAGCTCTGCATCGTTGGCGTTGTCTTCCACCAATAATATGTCGGCTGAAAACTGCGGTTGCATAAACACCCTGTCCCCATTTCTGTCGCCCGGATCAATCTATTCTGAGCAAAGTCAAAGGATCCGGCGGTCAGCGGGACTAAATTGCCCCCAACCCCGCGCCAAAGCGAGAAAAATTTAGGGCATGATAATGCAGTTTATAATCAAAATTGGCCGCGGGTCCGCCGTGAATTGTAACCATTGGCGGCTTGCAATTTTGACGGCCGGGGTGTTTTCTCCCAGCAAACCGCAACCGGGAAGCATCAAAATGCCCGGTGGCGGAAAACCCACAACAAAAGGCCGGCCATGAACATCACATCGCTTCTCACCAAGGCACGCAAGGAACTTGAAATCGCCAAAGTCCACGCGGAGCACGACGGCAAAACGGCCAAGGCCGCCCGCCAGACCGCCATCGCCGCCAAGAAAAAACTGAAGCAGACCCGCAAGCTGATGAAGTTCACCCGGAAGATCGCCCGCAAGGCCGAGGATCAGGCCGAGGTTGCGATTGAGAAGCTTGAGCGCGCCCAGGCCCGGGTGGAAAAACTGGAAAAACGCGCCCGTAAAAAGGCCCGCAAGCAGAAGCCATCGCCCGCCGCAAAGACGCCCGCCAAGGCTGCGCCGGCAAAAAAAACCGCGCCGCGTCCGAAAACCAAAACCCGGGCCGCAAAACCCAAAGCTGCGCCCGCAAAAATCAGCCGGACCGTTGCCAAGAAGAAGATTCTGGTGGTTCGTCCGCCCCTGCCAATTGCCGTATCCGGGCCCGTCGTCACCCCGGCCGGTTTGCCGCCGGAGGCCCCGGCATCCGTTGCGGAAACGCCGGCCGCTCCCGGCGAAACAGCCTCGTCATAGACGATTCACCGGCGACTTTTGCCGCGCGGGTGCTTGCGCCGCATGCATTGATTCTACCGATATGACGGTTGGATTTATCAATTAACGCCCCGACCGCACTTGGCGCCATAATGGAGGCATGAAAACCGCCCCCGCTTCCGTCAATGCCGGCCTTCAAGAACAGGTTCCTCGCATCATTGCGCTGCTGCTGCTGGCTGTGCTTCTGCTGTTCACCCTGGCCGGCTGTCAGGATACGCCTCCCTGACCGGCATTTTTTAAGGTTGCTTTACCGCCGGTTCCGGCTTCAATGCGTTCATTCCCGGACGTTCGTTGAAACCCGATAACCATGCACCTGGATTCCGCCTTCATCAACCGGCTGCTCGTCGGCAACATTGAATACATCCTGCTGGTCATCTCCATGATGATGACGCGCATGGTCTGGCTGCGCATCCTTGCCATCGCCTCCGGCATCGCGGGCTTCATTTACAGCGCCTGGTGGCTGCATGACCCCGTCGGCATCTTCTGGGAAACGACCTTCACGATGGTGAACGTCGCGCAGCTCGCCCTGATCAGGTACCGCAACTACGCCGCCCGGTTCAACGCCGAAGACCGTGATTTCTACGACCGGGTCTTTCCCCGGCTTGAACCCTGGCAGATGCGGCGGTTGCTCAAGACGGGCAAATGGCTGACCGCTCCGGCGGGGACCGCATTGACACGCCAGGGCGCGGTGGTCCCGCATCTTTGCTATCTGCATTCCGGCTGCCTGGAAGTGCGGGTCAATGATTCCATCGTCGGCGTGTGCGACCCGAAAAGTTTGATCGGCGAGATCAGCATCGCCAGCGGGCAGCCCGCCACCGCCACCGTTGTCGCCCGGGATGAGATCCGTTATCTTGCCCTGGAACGCGAAGCGTTGCACAAGCTGATGAAGGCCGAGGCCGAGATCGCCCACGCCGTCGAAAGCAGCCTGCGCCGCAACCTTGAAACCACGCTCATCATGCGCACCAAGCCCGCCACCAGCGGCATCTGACCAAAACCTATGACGACAGACACGCTCCGTAAAATCACTTTGCTCTGCGCGGCGTCAAGTCTGCTGGCGCTGCCGGCGACGATGCCGGCCCAAACCTCGAACGCGCCCGCCCAGCCGCGCCCGGCCCGGCCCGCACCGCCCACGCGCGATCCGCATACGCCGGGATACGTCACCGCCAAGGAGCTGCCCGACGGCACCAATGCGCCGGCGGATGCCGATGGAAATTTCATCCTCGGCCCGACGCATGACCGCGTCCCGGAAATGACCGTGCAGACCAACGTGCCGCAGGGAACGATTTACGAGCTCACCATGCATTCGGCGGACAGCAAAATCTTTCCCGGCATCGCGCGCGAGCCGGGCACGTTCGGCACCCCGGATCCAGCCGACCCCGCGAAACTCATCGTCACCGCCAGCCATCCGGCGCCGTACACTCGCCATGTGACGGTGTATGTGCCGTCGCAATACGTCCCCGGCACGACCGCGCCTTTCATCGTTGGCGCGGACGGCCCGGACCGCGGCCTGTTCACGGCCCTGAATAATTTGATCGCGGAGCATCGTCTGCCCGCGATGGTCGCCATCTCCATCAGCAACGGCGGCGGTGATGCGCAGGGCAGCGAACGGGGCCTGGAGTATGACACCATGTCCGGCGCTTACGCGGAGTTTGTTGAAAGCGAAGTCCTGCCGCTGGTGGAAAAACAATGCAGTGTGATTTTGACGAAGGATCCCGACGGTCGCGCAACCATGGGCGGCAGTTCCGGCGGTTCCTGCGCGCTCAGCATGGCGTGGTATCATCCCGAGCTATACCACCGCGTGCTCACGTATTCCGGCACCTACGTGAACCAGCAATGGCCGTCCTCCGCCGAAACGCCGCATGGCGCCTGGGAATTTCATGAGCATCTCATCCCCAACAGCCCCGCGAAGCCGTTGCGTATCTGGATGGAGGTCGGCGACCGCGACCTCTTCAATCCAAACAGCATGCACGACGGCATGCACGACTGGGTCGTCGCCAATGAGAACATGGCGCGCGTTCTGGCGGCGAAGGGCTATCATTACCAGTTCGTCTTCGCCCGCAATGCCGGGCACACCGATGGCAAGGTGAAACAACAAACCCTGCCCGAAGCCTTGGAATGGCTCTGGCAGGGGTATCAGCCGGCATTGAAGGACGCCAGCAAGCCGCGCGGCGGCGAATGACCTGCCGGCCTATTTGAACGTCACGGAGTCCAAGGCGGCCCGTTGGACCGGGTCCATTTCGAGATCCCGGGATATGACGATGAAGCTCAAGGCGTACCCCTTCATGATGGTGGTATAATATTGTTCCCTGACAATGGTCCCGCGGACATGGAGTTCCAGCTCCATCACATCAAAATCAACACCGCCAAGCGGCTTTGGGTAAATGTCCTTTAAAAAATCCACCGACACCGAGCTGGCCTCCAGCATCTGGCGGACATGAAAAAGATAATCCTTGCCCCGTTTGATTCCGGGCAATTCGCCGACCTTTTCTGCCACCGACATGATGGCCAAGTTGTTGGTCACCGGTGAGCCGTAGGGATATTTGTAAACAGCGAACAGGTTCACCGACTGCATTTCGGAGGCCTGCATGGCCGCTTTCATGGACTTGTCATCGCCGGCGATCATTTTTTCGCCCAGCTTCATCAGCCGCTGCTGCGCATTTTGATCCTGGATGCTCCAACCGGAAGGAGTCGTGACTGACACGCCAAAGAAATTGTTGTGATAGACGGAATTGGTGAAGGTGCCGAAATCAATTTCGTCGCTGGCCCTTTTTCCGCAGCCGGCCAGGAGCCCGGCCAGCACGATAAATTGCGCTATAAAAATAAACCCGGTCCGCCGCATGGATGGTTCGTGCTTCATGGAGATTTGGTCTTTGCCCCGCCCGCTTCAGCTCAAAATCCGCAATTTCTTTGGATTGCGTCAAGAACCAACCGTCATTTTTCATGAAGCCAAACGGTGAATCCGGCCAGCCTATTTTGCAAAAATGAACCGGGCGGCAGAGTTGGCATGTGCCAACAGCCGGCCGTTTTATCTGAAGATTTCCGGGGCCGTCACCGGCGCGCCCAGCCCGGCCATGCCGTCGTCCATGATGAGGGGACCAAAACGCAGGATGACCTGCGCGAAACCTTTGTGTCCGACCCCCGTGCGCAGGGCGGCCCGCGCTTCCCGGCGGCGCATCGAATCGACGAACGACCAGGACATGCCCAGCGCCTGCGCCTGCAAAATGGTCCGGGCCATCGTCTGCCCCGCCTCCAGCCAGCCGTGTTTGTCGTCGGTTTTGGTTTTCACCACCGCCAGGGTTGCCGTGGAAACGGCCGGCGGGCCGGCGGGTTCTGCCACCGGCTCATTCCGGACATCGACGCCGCGACCGCCAAAGGAGAAAACCAGCCGCGGCCAGCGGGCGACCTGCCGCTCCGCCGTCGCTTGGGGTAAGGAAATGTTGGGGCGGTCCCGGTCCGGGCTGCGCGAACTGCCCGCCAGCGCGACCTCCAGAACCTGTTGCCGGCCGGTTTCGCTCCGGACAAAATCCAGCCAGCCGCGCTCGCCGGCCGCCACGTGACCCAGCGCAGTAAGCATGGCCCCGGTCACCGGGGGTTCGCCCAGGGGCGAACCATTGGGACGGTGTTCTGGCATGGCTTCGAACAGGCGTTTTTCGCACGCGTCCCGTTCGCGTCCGGAACCAAAGTTCAGCCTGGCGACCAGCGCCGGCTGGCCGAGATCAGGGAACAGATCCACCCGGCCGAGGCAGCCGAAATGTTTCAGCGCCTGTTTGAGATACAGCAGCGCCGAACCGCAGCCGATCATGAACTCGCGCCGGTCGGGGTCGGCTTTCTCCCGGGTCAGGTCCTGCTTGGCCAGCAGGTCGATGTGCGCCTCGCCCAGTTGGAAATACCATGGCTGCCAGCCGCCACCCGTGGGGGCCAACGCCGCATAGGTCAGGGCAAACTCCATTTTTTGGCGCGGCGACCCGTTCGCCGGAAAATCCGCTTCGCTGAAGCGCGCATTCATACGGATCAGCGTTGCAGCATGGCTCCTGCCATGCAAAAAGCCCTTAAAACACGCGGTTGCGGGAAAAATCTCCTGTGCCGATTTGCCCAGCATGGGCAGGACCGGACGCGCTGCAACTACACCTGCCTCAGCCGTGCTCGGATGATTAACAATTATCCACGGCGGGCTGCTTCACGTCCAGTCCACCGGTATGCGGGCGATCGACATAGTCCTTCGCGGGATGCGGAAGCCGCCCGATGCACGTCTGGGAACAGGCATTGACCAGCAGGGGGAATACGTCTGCTCCCACCCGGAGTGAAATCCAGACCTGCTGGCTGTAAGCTTTCGGGCATCGCTGACCGCACACACTGCAATTATTTGATGAAAATTCCGCCTTTGATTTATCATTGCCTATCCGGGGAAAAGGCGGCCGATATTTGTAGTTACCATACAGCGCCCGCGTACTCGCCCGGCTTCGCCTGAGCTTCGTACAGCGGGTGACTTCGTATGGCAGCCAGTGCAGCCGGTAAGAGGTATAGATGTCCAGTTCTTCCAAATCCTCCATCTCTCCGATCTCCACAGGTATCCGAACCAGATGGCTGCCGTAGAGGTAAAGCTTCCGGACAGACTTCAACCCGGCGATGGATGGCGGCAGCGTGACAATCTGGCTCCACAACTCGGGCGGCATTTCCAGCCCCGGGGCGAACTCTTTGCTTTTTTTAGCGATTCCCTTTTGAACGAGGGTTTCCAGCAATTTCCAACCTTCGCACCCCTGATCCTGAACTTCCGTGTGCAGATGAAGCTCCCGCAGTTCCTTGAGACGGTCACGGTCAGCATGCAACTCCAAACAATCACAGCGGGGCCGGATGTTGGCGGCCTGCGACGCCTGCCACATTTTGAAATCTGGCGGCTGCACGGTGAACGTCTTCCGGCGGCCGAAAATATTTTGAAAAAAGCCCATGGTAGGCCGCAATGGATGCATCGGCTGTTTGGTTGGACCAAAAATCCCCAATTTCCCCAATCTGCGTCAAGAACCAACGCCAATCAGGCCCATGCGGGCCGATTTGGCCGATTTCTTCTAATAAACCCCCAACTCGCGTGTCGTAGCCTATGTACACGATGTCCTTTTGGGATTGGACGGTGGATAATCATCCCAGCCTGACCATGGAGTTTTGCCAAGAATGGCCGTGATGCGACCAGACGAAGCCAGCGCGGAATTGCCCGGGTGGGAAACGATCGAAGAGCTGTTCTCAGCTCTGGAGTCTCCCCTTTTGGCCTACGCGCTCCGCTACACCGGCGCGCGCGCGCCGGCGGAGGATGTCGTGCAGGAAGCGTTCATGAAACTGCATGCCCAATTTGAATCGGTCGAGAAGCCGCGCCAGTGGCTGTACCGCACCGTTCACAACCTCGCGCTGAACCAGCGGCGCGCGGCCGGCAAAACCGTCTCGCTCGAACCCGCCTCCGACTCTGAAAACTCTTCTCCTTCCGAACCCGCCGATTCCGCCCTCCCGCCCGATGCCCAGATGCTCCGGCTCGAGGGCATCGGCCTGGTCCGCATCAGCCTGGCCGCGCTGGATGAGCGCAGCCGGGAACTGGTGCGGCTGAAATTTAACGACGAGCTGTCCTACAAGGACATCGCCGCGCGCACGGGGCTGACCCCGGGCAACGTCGGCTTCATTTTGCATCACGCGCTGAAAACCATCGCCAGCGAACTGGCGAAGACGGGAGTCGTATCATGAACCCGGATAATCCCTCACGCGAAGACATCGAATTGCGCATCACCATGCTGCTGCTCGGCGAGTTGTCTGCGGCGGAAGCCGAGGCGCTGCGCCAGACGATCTCGCAGGATGCCGCGCTGAAGAAGCTGCACGATGAGTTGCAAACCACCATCGGCCTCGTCCGCGAAGTGGAAAAAAGTCCGGTGGATAACGCGTCGGATAATTCCACCGCGCTGAAACTGTCCGACGAACGCCGCCAGAAGCTCCTGGCGCACTTCCAGACGCCGCGCCCGCAGGAATCGTTTTGGATCCGGCCATTGAAGATTCCGTCGCTAGTTCCGGTGTTGGTTGTCGTTGCCATTGTCGCCCTGCTCGCGGCGATGTTATTGCCGGTTTTGAGCGGGTCGAGAGATCGGTCGGCTAGCTCGGTTGGGCAGCAGGATGTGTTGGGTGAGCAAGAGAGCATTACTTATTCACTCAAAAAAGTGAAAAAGGCGGAATTGGCAAGTGCTTCTCCACCCGCCGCCACGCCAGCGCCCGCTGTCGTAACGGCTGCCCCTGAACCCGTCCTCGCTCCGCCGCCTGCACCGCCGATTGTTTTGCCGCCAACGGAAGCCCCGGCCGCTGTCACCACCGGCTCGCTGGCAGATTCGGGAACGGGTGGGGTGTATTCACAAAACATCGTTGGCTATGTGAATGTGCCCCAGGACGCCAAAACACTGACCGTAACACCGGCTGCGCCGGCTGTTACATATGGGCTTAAAAATGCCAATCCCGGTCAGGCAACGGCTGTATTAGGCAGGATGTTCACCGATCAAAATAAATCTTACAACGGCCTGAACAATGCCGCACTTGAGTCTGAGGCCAAGCCGGTCGCAGTGATCGATCCCTCCACCGGCCTGCCAGTCCAACAATCGGTTGCATCCGTTGACAGGCCTGCCACCGGCAACAACAGTGGTGCCATTATTGGAATGGCTAATGCATTTGGCGGAGCCGGTGGTCTGCGCAATACCGGGTCAGGCGGTGGTGGTGGTGGCGGCGGTGGAGGTGCTTTCCAAGGGAATATCAGCGGGACGTTGACGGGCTACTACGACGATGGCAGTTCTAAAACAGGTAAAGATGCTGAAACCAAACTGGCTTTGGATGATTCTGCCGCCAATCGTTCGCGCACGGAAAACGGTCCGGCTAGTTGGGGTGCAGAAATGCGCCCAGCGGCCCCGCCAACTTATGACACGTCCACCCTGGCGGCCGCACCGGCGCCGGATAGTTCACCGGCTCTGACAGTCCATGACTTTGTCAGCAATGATTTCGAAAGCATGCAGCGGGAAGGTGCTGAAAAGAAGTTTGGCGCCAGTGAGATCACCAAGGGCGCATCCCAATTGCACGGCACCGAACCGGCATTTCAAAACAAGCTCGGATTCTACAAGGTCACACCTTTGCCGGGTGCCCGGACGGCCGTGGGCGCAATCGAAAACGATGGTGAACCGCTGGCATTAAACACCGCTCCCGCAGAGACGCCGCCGACCAGCGATACCGGGGTGGCACAAATGCAGGCCACCGACAATAAATCGGCTATCACCGATGTTAATTTTGCCCAAGCAGCTGGCGCGTCAAACGACAGCGATAACAACGGCTTGGCGGGGAAGAAGTCTGAGCGCAATCCGGCGCGCCAACGGGTTAACGGCAATGGCGTAATTGAGGACTTCACCACGCCGCCGTCCGCTACTGCGGTCCCCCTGCTGGGTGACATCCCCGCTGCCGGCAGTCTTTTTGCCTCAGGGACGGGCGAAGCCGGCGCAAATCGGGCAGATAAATCCGGTCGCGGAGAACCGACTTTGAACGGTAACAATTCTTTCACCGGCGGAACCACCTACGGTGAAAGGAATATGACACTTGGCGTAACGAAGGATTCGTTTCAGACCGGATTGGCGAAGGATGATGTTGCCGGCTTGCGTTATTCCGTGACGACCAACTCAGTTGCGCTGGCCTTGAATGGCAACAATCCTGCCGCTGGCGGGACCACCTTCGCCGCCGGGAAGCCGGCGACTGACACTCTGGATGCGTTGCCAGGTGGCTCGTACAAGGAGCAGCAACGTCTGCCGGGTATTTCCGCCGCGGCCGCCGATGATGCAGAATACGAGCACCAACTGGTGGATGCCGAGCGCCAACGTGAGCTGCGCGCCACCAAAAGCGGTAGCAATACCAATGGTTTTTTCAACGTGCTGAGTTCGGATGACGAAACCAAGACCAAGGTGCCGCCCGCCCTCGCAGAAACGGATCATCAATCTTACGAAATCGAAAAGCGCAAGCTGCAGGACTTGGAAGAAACGCTCAAGTTGCTGAACCTGAAAATCACGGCCAACAGCATTGATGCAAAAATCCCGACGACTACGATGGTGCAAATCACCGACGCGGCGCAGCCCAACTCCAATCAAACTTTCTGGCAAAGCCTGCGCGGTGAATATGCCAGCACGGCCAAGATCAAAGTTGAGAATGATGGCGGCATCATAACCGGCTTCAGTCAAGCTGCAGCCACTGCACAGCCCTACGACCCTTACTTTATTCAGACCACCTTTGAAGTCATGCAGTCTTCAGCAGTGTTAGGCAAGGTGGTTGATGATCTGCATTTGGATACGGCATGGGCCGACAAGAACGGCGGTCAGAAGCTCTCCAAACAGCGGGCCATTGAGCTGCTTAAATCACGGCTGAGCCTGCAGCCGGTCAGGAATACCAAGCTGGTCGCCATCAGCATGACCAGTGATAAACCGGAGGAAGCGGCCAAGCTCGCCAATGCCGTGGCGCTGGCCTATCAAAACTATCGCGTTGCAAACAACCAGCAAACTGCCGCCAAAGGTTTGGAAGTCTTGCAGGAACAATACCTCGCAGAATCAAACCAGATCGTTCAGATACAATCGAACCTGGCGCAGATGGAGCCAAAATCGGTTGAATCCATCACCGAAGCCGACGTGCCCGTGCGCCGGCCGCCAGCCAATGCGCCGGTTCCCCAGCCTGAAATTTTGACGAGCGCCAATGCCTTCTCCACCTTCTCGCTCAATGTCAGCGATGTGTCATTCAAGCTCGCGGAGGCGAGTTTGGAAAAGGGCCAGATGCCGGATGCGGCGAACATCCGCAGCGAGGAGTTCATCAATGCCTTCGACTATCGCGATCCGGAAGCGGCGGCGGGCCAGCCCATGGCCTTTGCCTCGGAACGCGCACGATATCCGTTTGCGCACAACCGCGAGCTGTTGCGTTTCTCCATCAAGACCGCCGCGGCGGGCCGTCCCGCCGGTCGAGCTCTGAACCTGGTCCTGTTGCTGGATAATTCCGGATCCATGGAACGCGCCGACCGCGTGGCCATCATCCGCGAGGCGTTGCGGGTGCTCGCCGGGCAGTTGCAGCCGCAGGATACGGTGAGCGTGGTCACCTTCGCACGCACGGCACGGCTTTGGGCGGATGGCGTGGCCGGCGACAAGGCGGGCGAGACCCTAGCGCAGGTTGGCGACATCACGCCCGAGGGCGGCACGAATTTGGAAGAAGCCATGCGGCTGGCGTACGAGACCGCGCACCGCCATTACCTTGCCAACGGCCTGAACCGCGTGGTGTTGCTCACCGATGGCGCGGCGAACCTCGGCAACGTCGATCCCGCCATGTTGAAACAGAAAGTCGAAGCGCAGCGCAAGCAGGGGATCGCGCTGGATTGTTTTGGCATCGGTTTCGAGGGCTATGACGATGACCTGCTTGAACAGCTTTCACGCAATGGCGACGGGCGTTATGCCTTCATCAATTCGCCGGAAGATGCGGGCAGCGAGTTTGCCGCAAAGCTCGCCGGGGCGCTGCAGATCGCCGCATCGGACGTGAAGGTGCAGGTGGAGTTCAATCCGCAACGCGTGATTTCGTACCGCCAGATCGGTTACGCCAAGCATCAGCTTACCAAGGAGCAGTTCCGCGACAACACGGTGGACGCCGCCGAGATCGCCGCACAGGAGGCGGGCAACGCGCTGTACACCGTCGAGACCAAGCTGGATGGCACCGGGCCGGTGGCGGCCGTGCATGTGCGCTACAAGGTACCCGGCACGACGGATTATCAGGAACACAGCTGGGACGTGGCCTACGAGGGCAACGTGCCCGCCCTCGAACAAGCCAGCGCCGCGATGCGGCTGGCGGGAACGGCCAGTGCCTTCTCCGAATGGCTAGCGGTCAGCCCGTTCGCGCAGGAGGTCACGCCGGACGAACTGCTGAAGGTCATCAGCGGCGTGCCGGAGATTTACGGCGCGGACGAGCGCCCGAAAAAACTGGAATGGATGATCCGCCAGGCGAAGAGCCTGTCAGGGAAATAACCGGGCTCCACCCGCATTCGCAAAAATTTCTTCTAAGAAATCTCCCGTTCCCGTGTCGTCATCTGTGAGACGCGGTTTCGATCCGTGATATTTCATGAACGAACCGGCGCCGAACGCCTTTTTGGGTTCTGACAAAAATTTTACAAATCATTGACCCGGGTCTGACAACCGGCAGCGGCTGCGGCTGCATAATTCTATCGAACTATGAAAACTAAACTCGCACCATTTGCCTTGCTCCTCCTTTGCGCCTTGCTGTCGCTGGCCGCGTTGCGCGCGGCGGCGGGCGGCATCACGTTGCAGGATTTCAAGCTGACCGGCGATGTCGGCGGTGACATCGCGGCGTTCACGCTCACGGCGAACGCGAAGGTGGAGGATTCCCACGGCGGCGCGCTGGAGCTGCTCTCCGGCCCGGTCGCGCTGACCAGCCTCGGCGCGAAGTCGCGCTGGCAGATGGATGTGGACCAGGGCCGCTTCATCGCGCGGTTTGACCGCGGCGGCACGTTTCCGGTTGAGGTGCATTTCAACGCTGCCGTCACCACCAGCAACGCCTGGCGCGCGGTGAATTTCCGCGTGGCGCGGAGCGTGTTGCAGCCGGTCGTGCTCCAGGGGCTCGCGGCGGACACGGAATTCCAGTTCGCCAGCGCGGCGCGGCCCGAGCGCACCGGCACCAATTTCGTGAGCTACCTGCCCGTGGACGGCTCGGTGAATTTTTCCTGGAAACAATCGCGGCCCGAGGCGGAGGGAAAACTGTTTTACGCGGCGGAGATGATTTCACAGATCGGCGTCAGCCCCGGCCTGATGCGGCAAACGGCCCTCGTCAGCGGCAAGATCATGCAGGGTGAGATGAACCGCTTCACGCTCCGGTTGCACGGTGCCGGCGAGGTCACGCGGGTGCAAGGCGACGCGGTGCTCGCGTGGAATGTCGAGCCCGTCACCAATTCCGAGGACCGCCGGCTTGTGGTGCAGTTCAACCAGCCGCAGAAAGATCTGTTCGGCGTGACGGTGCAGATGCAGACGCCGCTGGGCGCGTTCCCGCAGGCGGCGGACGCCATGCAGGTGCGGCCCGAGGGCGCGACGCGGTTCGCCGGCACGTTCCGTGTGGTGAACGATGGCGCAGTGCGGCTGGAGGTTTTGTCCGCCAGCGGGCTGTCGCAGATTTCGCCGGACCAGTTCCCCGAGGCGAATTTGTTTCACGCGACGGGCAGCCAGCGTTTCGCCTACCGTTTTTCCAGCGCGGATTTTGCGCTACGCATCCAGGCGGACCAGATTTTGCCGGAGGTCGGCGTGTCGCAGATCGTCGCTTACAACCTTGGTGAAAATGAACTGTCCGTTGAGGCGGAGATCGAGCTCGACATCCGTGAAGCACCGTTGCGCGAGCTACTGCTGAACATCCCGAAGGGTTATGCCGTGGCCAAGCTGTCGGCATCCGGGTTGAGCGATTATTTCACGGGTGAAACGCCGGATCACAGCGGCGCGGAATTGCGGCTGGTTTATGGCCAGCCGGTTTCCGACCGTCAGGTCATCCAGTTGCGCCTCGAACGCAACCAGTCGCTCGGCGAAACGAACTGGACGTTGCCGCGCATCGAGGTGGCGCGGGCGAAATCCGTGCGCGGCTTCGTCGGCGTGTCGGCGGACAACGGGTTTCGCCTGACGGCGGAGCGCACCCAGTCGTTGACCGAGATCGCCACGGCCTTTTTCCCGCATCCGCTGGCCGGCATCCAGTCGGCCTTCCGCGTGAGCGAGCCGGACTGGTCCGCCACGTTGCGCATCGAACGCTTGCCGCAGACGGTGTCGGCGGATGTGTTCCACCTGTTTTCCATCGGCGAAGGCATCGCCTACGGCAGCAGCGTGATGAACTACGTCGTCAGTGGCGCGCCGGTGTCCGTGTTCCGCGTGGAGCTGTCGGATGAATATTTCAACGTGGAGTTCACCGGCAAGGACATCCGCAACTGGGAGAAAACAACGAACGGCTGGCTGGTGCAGTTGCACACGCCAGTCTCGGGGGCATTCACGTTGCTGGCGACCTACGAGCGCCCGTTCAAACCGCAGGGCGAGACGCTGGCCTTCACCGGCGCGCGGCCGCTGGATGCGCAGTCCGAATCCGGCCACACAATCATCATCAGCGCCTATCAATTTCAGGTGAAGCCCGCCGATGTTTCGCCCGGCCTGCTCGCGCTCGAACCCGGCGAGGTGCCTTCGGAATACCGCCTGTTCTTCGACCAACCTGTGCTGGCGGCGTATCGTTACTCGGCGCGGCCGTTCAACTTGAAGCTCGCGCTGAGCCCGCTCACGCAGGGCGATTCGCTCGCGCAGGTCGTGGACCGCGCCACGCTCACCACGCGCATCTCGAAGGAGGGCCAGGCCATCACCGAGGCGCGCTACTTCGTGAAGAGCCGCGGCAATCCGAACTTCCGCGTGACGTTGCCGGACGACACGCAGCTTTGGTCCGCCACGGTCAACGGCGCGGCGGTGGTGCCAGTGATGGACGGAAAATCCAACCTCATCCCGCTGCCGCAGCATGCCGACCCGGACACGGTGCTGACGCTCGACCTGAAACTCGCCGCGCGGTCGCCGGATGCGAAGCGTGTGCACGTGGCCGCGCCCATCGTCACGGCGCCGGTGATGCTCGCGGAATGGAAACTGGAACCGGATGAAGGCCAGCGGCTCATCTATCAGGCCGGCACGTTGACACCGGCAGATGGAGCGGCCGATGCCTCGGGTTTCGCGCAGGTTGCGCAGGTGTTCCGCACCGGGCGCACGCTGGAGGCCGCCGGCCTGTTATTGGCGGTGCTGGCTTCGTTCGCGCTCTGCGTCTTTGCCTGGCGCTGGTCGACGGGTGGTGGTGCGCATAAATTCAGCCCGCGCCATCTCCTCGGTGGCCTCGTTGGCTGCGGCGCCGTTGTCTTTGCCGGTCTTTCCCTGCTGCGGCTGGCTGGCGTTTTTGAACCCATCTCAACCAATGTGGCCAACAGCGTCACCTTTCTTGCGCCGGTGCAGCAGGCGGCCAGCGCACTCACGGCGGAAGTCGCCAATGTGCCGGCCAATACTTCCACGCTTGCCTATGGCGGGTCGTTGATGCTCGCGGTGCTCGCGGCCGGCGCCTGGATCCTTGGGATGGTGCGTGGCCAGAAATCCACGTTTGGAATTCTCGGCTGGACGCTCCTTGCGTGGGCGACGTTGCGCCTGCCGAACGGCGCCCCCTGTTTTCAGGCGGTGCTGGCGGCCTTCCTGGTCTTGCGCGCGGTGATGCCCGCGCTGAATCAGCTCTGGCGCGTGTCGGCAAAACCGAAGACCGACCTGCCGCCGTTGCAAACCGATGCGCCCCCGGTCGTGACCGCACTGTTCATCGGCCTATTATTGCTCGGCGGTGCGCTGAACGGCCATGCCGCGGTTGCCGCCCTGCCGGAGTCCGTCGTCCAGTTAATCCGGGTCGAGGACGGTTTTGCCACGGCGACGGCCAAGATCCATTGGCAGGCGGACAAGGGCGAGGTGATGCCGCTGCTCTTTGAGCCGGCGGTGTTGACGCATGTGAATTATCCGAAGTCGCTGAAACTGGAGGCGTCGCCGGCCGGTTCGCGCAGCGCGCAGCAACTGGTCGCGCAGTCCGCCGGCAGTTTCGACGTGGAGGTGCAGTACCAGATGCAGATCACCAAGCACGACACCGACAGCGGTTTCGGGTTGCCGGTCCTGTCGGGCCTCATCAATCGCGCGACCATCACGCTTGTGAACCTGGATGTGGACGTGTTTTCGCCGCTGGCCGTCTCCGTGCAGCGGAGCGCCACCGGCAGCAACACGGTGGCGACGCTCACGCTGTCGCCCGGCGGCGCATGGGTCGGCTGGAAGCCGCGCAGCCGTGATGTAAAAAACGAAAAAGCGGTGTTTTATGCCGAACTCTCACAACTTTACATCCCATCCGCGGGCGTGGTGGAAGGCGTACACCAGGTTTCCATCCGTCCGGCGCAGGGCGAGCTGGGTGAACTGATTTTCAACGTGCCGCCCGGTGCGACCATCACGGACGTGGCGGATGCCGGCTCGGAAAACAGAAAACAAACCCCGCTCGTCTCGCTCTGGCGCTTCGACCCGGACACGCGGAAGCTGCGCGTGACCTTGAACCCCGCGCAGTTCAAGCCGTTCGCGCTGGTCATCCGCTCGCAGGTGGCAACGGGCACACTGCCGTTTGCACAACCGGTGGGGCTTATTTCTGTTGAGGGTGCGGCGAACCAGATCGGCTTGCTGGGCGTGGCCACGGGCAATGATGTGCAACTGGATGACGTGGGCGCGGAGAAATTTTCAGCCATCAACCTTGAGGACTTCCCCGGCGGCATCGCGGAGCCGGTCGCGGCGCAATTTCCCGGGCTGACCGTGCGGCGCGCATTCCGTTACGCCGATACGCAGGCGATAGCGTTGCTCAAGGCCTCGGCGGTCGAGCCGGATGTGCGCGTGGAGACGCAGGACACGTTATCCCTCGGCGAAGACCGCACGGTGCTGGCGACGACGGCGGATGTGGCCATCACGCGCGCGGGCATCTTCAAGCTGAGCTTTGTGATGCCGGCGGGCTTTGACGTGGAATCCATCAGCGGCGCGGCGTTGAGCCACTGGACGGAATTGAAGTCGGATGCGGGCCGCATCATCACGCTGAACCTCACCGGCAAGACCGACGGCCAGCAGCAGTTCATCATCAACCTTTCCGGGCCGGGCGTGAAGACGGCCGCCGCGTGGGATGCGCCAAAGGTCCTTTTCCGCGAGGCGGGAAAACAGCGCGGGACGTTGCTGGTCGTGCCGGAACAGGGCATGCGTTTGCAGGTCGCCACGCGCGAAGGCGTGACGCAGCTTGACCCGCAAAAATCTGGCGTGCGGCAGAAGGGCGTGCTGGCGTTCCGCGTGCTGGAAACGCCGTGGCAGCTCGCGCTCGACATCGAGCAGGTGGACCCGTGGATCCAGGTGACGAGCCTGCAACACGCCACCGTCAACGAGGCGCAGGTGAAAATTGCCGCGAACCTGCAATATCAGATCGAGAACACCGGGCTGAAGGCGTTCCACGTCATGATCCCCACGAACGCGGAAGGCGTGACCTTCCGCGGCGACCAACTGGCGGATTATCTGGCGGTGGAAGGTTCGGTCACCAACGGCCTGCAGATGTGGGAAATCAAATTGCACCGGCGCGTCATCGGCCAGTATCTGCTCCAGGTGAATTACCAGACGCCGGTCGCCGACGCGGCGGGCGGGACGGTGGTGCGCGGCGTATTGGCCGGGGACGTGAATCTGCAACGCGGCTTTGCGACGTTGCAAGCGGCCGGCCGCCTGCAGGTGCACGTGGATGAACTTCCCGCGACACTTCAGCCGACCGAGTGGCAGGGCATTCCGCACGCGTTGATGAAGGACATGTCCGCCGAGTCGGCCAATTTTGCGTACCGCTTGGTGGAGCCGGATTTTCAGCTCCCGTTGAAACTGGAACGGCACGAAGCAACGAAACTGCTGCCGGCGCGCGTGAACGAGGTCACGTTCACCTCCGTGATCTCCGATGCGGGCGTGATGCTCACGCAGGCGAAGCTGAACATTTTGCCAGGCGACAAGCGGCTGCTGCATTTCACGCTGCCGAAGGACGCGAAATTCTGGTTCGCCTTCGTGAACCAGAACGGCGTCTGGCCCTGGCGCGAGGGCGAGGAAATCCTGATCCCGCTCGAACAGCAGTCGCGCGGCGACCAGCCGGTGCCGGTGGAGATATTTTTCAGCAGCGCAGTTGGTGAAGCCGGCGGCAAGGCGAACGGCAGCGCCTTGAACCTGGCGTTGTTCGCCCCGAAGTTTGATCTGCCTTTGGAAAACCTGACGTGGCGCGTGTTCTTGAACGACAAGTGGCAGCTGACGAAATGGAACGGCGCGTTGCAGTTGCAACAGCAGGAACTGGTGGCGAACAGCGGCGCCCTGGATGTGGAAAATTATCTGCAGACGGAGTCCAGCATGAAGCATAGCAAGACCAAGCAGGCCGAGCAGATGCTGGCGTTCGGCAACACGGCGTTGCAGAACGGTGATCCGCAGCAGGCGCGGCGCGCGTTTGAATCCGCCTACGGCCTGTCGCGCAACGATGCGGCGTTCAATGAGGATGCGCGGGTGCAGCTCAACAACCTGAAATTGCAACAGGCGCTCGTCGGCTTAAATGTCCGCCAGGCCACCGTCAACGGGGCGGCGGGCGGGGCGAACGGGAAACTGCTCGAGCTGCGCAACAACAGTGATGCGAACTACACGCAGCAGGACGCGAAGCAGATCATCGACAACAACAGCGCCGATGAAAACGCTGCGCTGATGAAGCTCGCCGGCCGGCTCATCCAGCAGCAGGATGCGGCGGTGCCCAATCCCGCCGTCATCCGTGCGAACATCCCGGAACAGGGCCGGTTGCTCACCTTCAAGCGGGCCGTAGTGGTGGATGACTGGGCAGACCTGGGCATCAACCTGCAAACGCACACCGTGAGCACCGCGTCTGGGAGCCTGCGGCTGGGCGTGCTGCTCCTCACCGCGCTGGGATTGGCGGGCCTGGGCTGGCTGTCACGCTGCGCGATGAGGACACAGGCGGTTTAGTCCAAAATGGAGGCGTTTCGGACGACGGTGATGAAATTCATGCGTCCACGCGCAGTTTGCCGTCGGTGAGGATCTTGGCGCGCAGGCCGCCGCGCTTTTGGAGGAAGTGTTCCGCGCCCGGCGCAAAGGCCGTGTCCATCCAGTGGCAGGGCGAACATTCCGCCATGCCGCGAAATTTCACACCTTGGATCTCAAACTCCTGCCCGATCAGGGAATTCAGATCGATGCCGGCCACCACAATGTTGCGCCGCGATTCGCCGGGCACCTTGCCGGACAGTTTCAACTCCGCGCACAGCGCCTCAAAAACTTCCTGCGAGAAAAAAGTGACCTGCCCTTTGTTATCCTCCTTGAAGTCGAAGAACCGGTCGCCCTTGAGACCGCGACCGGCCACGCACTCCACTTCCGGCACTTCGAGGGTCGGAAAACTGCCGGGCGCCCCTTTCTCGCGGCCAAAAAAATTATGGCCGGGCGAAATGTAAATGTGGCGCACGTTCACGTTCACACAATGGCAGGTCCCGGGCTTTTTTCAATTTTAGAATCGCCGCCGGATTTTGGCGGAGGTGGAAGGTTGGCGCGATGACTGCTTATCCGGATTCCCATGAAGCAAATGAAAGGGATTCATACGTGAGCGCACCGCTGGACAGCCGGCAGTTGCGCGCCTTCCGCGTGCTGGCCCGCACGGGCAGCTTTACGCAAACCGCGCGGGAACTGCACCTGACGCAATCGGGCATCAGCCACTCGATGAAGGCGCTGGAGGTGGAAACCGGCTGTCGCCTTTTAGACAGGCTGGGTAAAAAGGTCGTGCTGACGCAGGCGGGCGAAGAGCTGTTGCAGCATGCGGAAAATATTTTATCAGAAATGGAAACCGCCCGCGAATCGCTCGGCCGGCTGGGCCAGGGAGGCAAGGGGCGGCTGCGGCTGGGCGCGTGTACGATGGCGTGCCAGCTCCTGATCCCGCCGGTGCTGCGCGAGTTCAAGGAAAGCTTCCCCGAACACGCCATCTCCCTGGAACCGGGCGACACGCCACAACTGGCGGCATCGCTGCTGAAACAGCGCATCGACCTGGCGCTGACGTTGGAGGCGGAAAAGGAACCGCAACTGGAGTTTCATCCGCTGTTCACGGACGAGCTGCAATTTGTGGTGTCCGCGCTGCATCCGTGGGCGCAGGCGAAGCAGGTGGAGCGCGCGGCGATCCCGCGCCAGAACTACATCCTGTACAGCAAGCACAGCGTGACGTTCCGGCTGATCGAGGAACATTTCCGGCGCGAGGAGATGGTGCTGAACACGATCATCGAGGCGGGCAGCATGGAGGCGACGAAGGAACTGGTGAAGCTGGGCCTGGGCGTGAGCATCATCGCGCCGTGGGTCGCCAAGAAGGAAATCGAGGAAGGCTCGCTGGTGGCGCTGCCGTTGGGACGGAAAAAATTGCAACGACGTTGGGGCATCCTGCAATGGCGCGGGAAGCGGCTGAATCTGGCGGAGGAGACGTTTATCGGGTTGTGCGATTCGGCGTGTGCGTCGTTAAGACTTACAAGCCAGCCTCACGCCACGGACGCAAAGGGGGAGTAGACGAAAAGCTTCAAGCGTCCAACATCCAAGCTCCAGAGAAATTCCAAGCACCAACTATTGCCAGAGGCCTCGGTGGCTTGGATGACGGACTGGTTTCAGCAAGGTCATGCCATGGTTAGCGAGTTGGCGGTGTTATCCGTGTACCCCCGCCAGCCACTATTCGTACGCTCATTTCGAAAGGTGTCTCCGCCGGAGCCGAAACGGCCTGCTCCATGGCCGATTCAAGATCCTCCCATGACTTTGGTTCCGCGTATGCTTCCATGATGCCGCCGCCCGAACTCCCTCCGATCGTCTTGCCGCCAAGAACGACGTGTTCACTAACGTCCCAGCCAATCGAACCCGTCGGAGTTGGCGGCGTGCCAGGAATCAGCCTGACAATAATGCTTACGCCCTTCAGATCCGTATCTTTGGACACTTCCAGTTTGAGCCCCATTGAATTTTTCTCGGGGTAGCCGGCGAAATGCGTCAGCAGCCCGACCACTTTTTCAGGGTCGAGCCGCTTGTCTTTCAAGCTGGAAATTCGCGCCGCGAACTCCGGGCCCGGTTTGGCGCTGTCTTCCGACCATTCAATCATAGTAACCTTGGCGGCTTCACTGCGCCCAACGGTGGGCTGTGGCGGTTGGATTTCGGGTCCCGCCATGGCCAGCGGCGGAAGATTGTGGGCTGTCCGCCAGAAATTAAGGCACTCCATCCGTTGGCGGTTGCGGGCCCCCAATGAACCGGAGACGTCAAACGCATAACGAGCAGGCCAGCGATCTGCCAGAAACCACGCCGCGACATCGCAAATCCGGGGATCTGCAAGGTTCTTTTCGTTGCGACCGAAATATGTGTTGTAGCACTCCTCGGTATCCTCGAGTGATCCGGCCAGCACTTGTTCGATCGCAGCCAATGTTGCCGGAGAGGGATACGTTTTTTCATCGCGGTTGAACATGCGGTTTGTCTCCCCCACTTCCGAAATGACTTCCAGTTTTATCTGTGCCGGACGCTGCAGCAGATTGGTGCCCAGCGCGGAAACGGCATCGGCAGAATCACTGCCGGAGAGAAATTCAATGACCTCTTTCCATTCGTATTTATCCGCGGCATCCTTTGGAGGTTGCCGCGCCCACTCCCGAATCATCGCGGTGGTTGCATTTTGGTCGCCACGCTGCCGCAGATTGAAGGCCGCAGCGACGCGTGATCGCAGATACGGTCCATGTAAAAGTTCGGCTTCCAGAAACTCGATGCCTGAAGGTTCGGCTATTTTCCCTATTTGCTGCACAAGTTCAGCGCGCACCGAATTGTTCGTCGCCGCATTTGCCCCGCGAATCAAGGTCGCGGTGGCTACGTCAGGATACCGCTGACAAAGCAGTTCAGCTTGTGCCGGGGCATCATGACCGGCTGCGGTTACGGCGTCCATTAATGTCTGCTTTTCGCCCTTTTGTTGGAATTCCGCCCACCAAGCCCCGGCTGCTTGCCGGGTCGCCTCCCCTTCGCCTGCTTCTGACATGTAACTATTGCCATCTTTTGGGGTGTAGAAAGACCGCCCCGTGATTTTTTCCAAGACCTGTTCGGCACAGTCTCCAACCGTGAGCACGACATCGGGGGCATCGGAGAAGCGGCGTTCGGCCAAAGAACGACTGAGCGTATCCGAGTCCACGGCGGCAATGAGGGCAGGCACTGCGGCATAGCCAAGCCGCACCAGTTGATGAGCGGGTGTGTTGGTTGTATAGGAAACCCCATCGAAGACGTCAAAGACGTCGCAACGACCCGGAAAAATGATTTGGTGTCCATTTTGGTCCCGCAGGCGATAAACCAGCTCCTGAATCCGCGCTTCCACCGGCAGCGAGGCAAGGTCGTTGGTGCCAATTCTGACGTGGGTCTGTTCTTCGTTGATCATGCGTGTGAGCACACGGGCCATTTGCCGCGCCTGGCCGCAATATTCGCTATGCGGATATTTTTCGGGAATTTCTTGGAATTCTTTAAGGGCATCCTGACGGCTGACGGATGGATCACGCAAGTCGAGGACGGCCCGCCACATCATCGCGTGCCCAAAATCCATTTCAAGCGCCTCCCTGAAGTTGGAAAAATGGTCGTGCCCGTGGATTCTGGTGCGCATCTCACCTACTTGCTCATAAAGCTGCTGCGATTCCTCCAGCAGTCCTTGCCGCCAACAAGCCCACGCCAAAACGAATACCTCAGCCCTTTCCTCTGATGCCCGGTTGAAATGCTGAAGAGAATCCTCCTTGGCGGGGCGGTTTTGCAGCGTGGCAATTTTCGCCTGGGCCCCGTCACGCAAGTTTATCCGGTCGAAATGATCGCCAAATATTCTCCCTTTTGGCTGGTTGGCATTCGTCACGGTGCGGGTGTAAAGATCCGTGCCAAAGAGGGTCAAATTTCCGGCGTTGGTTGCCAACACAAATGCCTCGATGTAGTTGATGTTTTCCGGTTTACCATCCACCGCCCAGTAGCCGCCGTTTTCAAGCCGGACGCAGGGACAACCCTTGACGTCGGGAAAACCAAGAGTGCCGAACCATTCGAAATTTGCACGGGCTGCTGAATCCAGATCTTTTGCCTTCGAATTCCACGAGAATAGGGAT
>DATHQS010000119.1:0-5354 GCA_035482455.1 Candidatus Acidiferrales bacterium
AATTCGAGGAGCGGCGCTTTGAAGACCGACGCGGCCACGGCCATCAACGCGACCAGCGCGACAAGATCGCCGCGTCCATCAACATCGCCAAATTACAGGCGATGAGCATGACGGACCTGAACAAGATGGCGAAAGATTTGGGCGTGGAAAATTTCGGCACGATGCGCAAGCACGAGGTTATTTTCCACATTCTGCAAAAAAACGCCGAGCGCGCGGGCGTGCTGTTTTCCGAAGGCGTGCTGGAAGTTTTGCCGGAAGGTTTTGGATTTTTGCGTTCGCAAAGTTTTAATTATCTCCCCTGCCCTGAAGACATTTATGTTTCGCCGTCGCAGATCCGCCGGTTTGATTTGCAGACCGGCAACTTGATCACGGGGCAAATCCGTCCGCCAAAGGAAAAGGAAAAATTTTTCGCGCTGCTCAAAGTCGAGGCCGTGGACGGTGAAGAACCGGACAAGGCGAAGGACAAGACGCATTTTGACAATTTGACGCCGTTGTTCCCGAACCGCCGGTTCATCCTGGAAACCGCGGCGGATGAATTGAGCACACGAGTGCTGGACCTGGTTTGCCCGATCGGCAAGGGCACCCGTGGATTGATCGTCGCGCCGCCGCGCACCGGCAAAACCGTGATGATGCAGAAGATCGCGAATGCGATACTGAAGAACAACCCGGAGTCTTATCTGTTCATCCTGCTGATCGACGAACGTCCCGAAGAAGTCACGGACATGGAACGCACCTGCAAAGGCGCGGAAGTGATCTCATCCACGTTCGATGAACCGCCGGAGCGGCATGTGCAGGTCGCGGAAATGGTCATCGAAAAAGCCCGCCGCATGGTGGAACACAAGCGCGACGTGGTCATCTTGCTCGACTCGATCACCCGTCTAGCCCGCGCGTACAACACGGTGCAGCCGCACTCCGGCAAGATCCTTTCCGGCGGTGTGGACGCGAACGCGTTGCACAAGCCGAAGCGTTTCTTTGGTGCGGCACGTAACATCGAAGAGGGCGGATCGCTCACCATCATGGCGACGGCGCTGGTGGACACCGGTTCACGCATGGATGAAGTGATCTTTGAAGAGTTCAAGGGCACGGGCAACATGGAAGTGCACCTGGACCGTGCATTGGTCGACCGCCGCATATTTCCGTCCATCAACATCGAGCGTTCGGGCACGCGCAAGGAAGAGCTGCTGTATCATCCGGACGAGGGCAGCCGTGTCGTGGTCCTGCGCCGCGCGCTTACGGGCGTGCCGCCGGTCGAGGCGATGGATCTGATGCTGGGCAAGCTGAAGAAGACCAAGAGCAACATCGAATTCCTGCTCAACATGGCGATCAGTTGAAATGCGAACGGTTCTTTCAGCAGCGTTTTTTCTGGCGGCCTTCGTGCTCGCAGGTTGCGACCGGAGCGAAGTGAAGGTTTATCACGTTGCGAAGGAGGAAACGTCCGTTCCTTCCGTCCCACCAACGCCAACGCCTGAAACGGCCATGCCCGCCCAAGGCGAAAATGCCGGTGCCGTGCCGAAGTTGCATTGGACGTTGCCGCCCGGCTGGACGGAAAAGGAGCCGGGCCAGATGCGAGTCGCCAGTTTTACGGCGACAGATGCAGCCGGACAGGTGGCCGATATCGGCGTGGTGCCGTTGCCAGTGAACGGCCAGGAAATCGAACTCGTCAACATGTGGCGGGAGCAGTTGAAACTGTCTCCGGCGACGAACGCGGATTCAGAAGCCGTCGCCATCGGCGGAGCGAGCGGGAAATTATATAGCCTCGTCAGTGACGCGCCGCTGGTGGATGGGAAATCCACGGCGCGGATCATGGTGGCGATGTTGACGCGCGGCGACATGAGCTGGTTTTTCAAGATGACCGGCGCGGATACCGCAGTGACCGGTCAAAGGGACAACTTCCTGGCCTTTCTCAAGTCCGTTTCGTTTGAAACGGCGGCGGCGGCCACGCCGGTGCCCGCAGCGGAGGTTCCCGCCGGCAATCCCATCTGGGAGGTGCCGACGGGCTGGCAGGTGGCGGATCCGGGGCCGATGTTGTTCGCAAAATTTTCAATCGCGAGCGGCGATGCCAAGGCGGATGTGAACATCAGCCAGCTTGCCCGCGACGGTGGCGGCATGCTGGCGAACGTCAACCGTTGGCGCGGTCAACTGGGTTTGAGCCAGCTGGATGAAGCCGGGCTGGCACAAATTGTGACCATGTCCGGGCCGGCGAGCATCGTGGATCTTTCCGGTGTAAACTCCAAGACCGGCCAGCCGGCGCGGCTCGTGGGCGTGGTTGTGCCGGCGAACGGGCAGACGTGGTTCTACAAATTGATGGGTGACGGGGTAGTGGTGACAGCGCAAAAAGACGCTTTCTTAAAATTCATCCAGTCGGCAAAATACCCAAATGCTCGTTAGCCGGTTGATCAAGATTTTCACCTCGCTGCGCCTGACCGTCACGCTGCTCGCGTTCGCGATCGTGCTCGTGTTCATCGGCACACTGGCGCAGGTGGATGAGGGGCTGTACGGCGCGCAGGCCCGTTATTTCCGGCAGTGGTTTATCTTCGGGGTTGATCTTTTCGGGAAACGAATCCCGTTGCCGCTGCCAGGCGGCTATCTCATCGGCACGCTGCTGTTGGTAAACTTGCTGGCCGCGCACATCTACCGCTTTCAGCTGACGGTCAAAAAGATTGGCATTCAGCTGGCGCACAGCGGCGTGATCCTCCTGCTCGTGGGCCAGCTGATCACGGACATGATGGCGCATGAATCCCAGATGCGGCTGGAAGAGGGGGAAACCAAGGCTTACTCCGAAGACGCGCGTCACTGCGAGCTGGTTTTCATCAATGGCGAGACGGTGACGGCCATCCCGCAGAAACTGCTTGTGCCGGGCGACGTCGTGAAGATCGACGGATTGCCGTTCAGTTTTCGCGTAAAGAGTTTCTGGATGAATTCCGAGCCGGTGTTTCGCGCGCCAATGATGCAGAACGCGCCGCCGCTGACGACGAATGGCGTGGCGGTGAATTTTGATTTTCACCCGGTGGACGAGAGCAAATCCATGGATGTGCCGAATGTGCCGACGGCGGTGATTGAAATTATAGGTGCGAACGGCCCGTTGGGCGACTGGGTGGTTTCCAACTGGGCAACGGACGGGGCGATGGTACAGTCTGTCGGGAACACCTATGCGCGGATAAGCCCGGAAATGGCGCAGAAAATCACCGGGGAACTGACCCGGCCGCAGACCATGGAAACGGGGGGGAAGAAATTCACCCTGGCCCTCCGGCCCGAACGGACGTATTTCCCATTTTCACTGACGCTGTTGAAGGCGACGCACACGGTCTATGAGGGAACGATATCAGAAGCCGAACCGGAAGGCATTCCGAAGGATTTTCGCAGCCGCGTGCGCCTGCAAAATCCGGTCACGCATGAGGATCGCGAGGTGGAGATCTTCATGAATGCGCCGTTGCGCTATGCCGGGCTGACATTTTACCAGCTGCAGATGGATGCCGGCGACGCGACCCGGCAGGCCGGACGCACGGCGAACTCCGTGCTGCAAATCGTCCGCAACCCCGGCTGGTTGACGCCGTACCTCGGCTGCGCGATGGTGGCGGCGGGATTGGTGATCCAATTCCTGTTTCACCTGACCGGCTTCATCACCAAACGGAAAACGAAATGAAAAAGATTTTTTGCAAATGGTTTCCGCCGTTCCTGATGTTCGTTGTGGCGTTATTGTTTTTTTCGGAATTGCAGCCGGTGAAGGACAAGGATTTTGCCTACACGGACTTTGGACAACTGCCCGTGACGGCGAACGGACGGGTGCAGCCGATGGATTCACTGGCGCGGAACGCGCTGCTGCAACTGCGCGAGAAGCAGACGCTCAATCTGGAGCCGTGGAAGGAGTGGAATGAAAAGCCCCGCATCATCCCGGCAATCGAATGGCTGGCGAACGTGATGATGAATTCCGCCGTGGCCGATGAATGGCCGGTGTTCCGCGTGGACAACCAGGACCTGATTTCGCTGCTAAAATTGCCGGAGAAAGACCCGGCGAAACATGCCGACGGCAAACATTATTCGTGGAACCAGATTTCGCCCGGGTTCGAGGAGCTGCACCGGGAAAGCCAGCGGATCGAGACAAACACCGTCGCGCAAACTCGCACCGCCTACGAACAGGCCGTGATGAAGATGAACCAGCGGGTGCTGCTTTATGCGCAGTTAAAAAATACCGTGCAGCCCGCA
This sequence comes from Candidatus Acidiferrales bacterium, assembly GCA_035482455.1. Taxonomy (GTDB): domain Bacteria; phylum Verrucomicrobiota; class Verrucomicrobiia; order Limisphaerales; family UBA11358; genus UBA11358. The sequence continues at coordinate 4,204 of DATHQS010000119.1, forward strand.
GACGTAGCGGACTGGGCGGCAACGCTTGAGGCGTACGAGAAAATGATCCCGGCGGCCGTCGCGGCGGCGAAGGCGCAGCAGGCCGGGGAGACTTTTGACCAGCAGATGTTTTCGCAGTTTGCCGGTTTCATCCAGGCCTTCCAGTTCATGGCCAGCCTGGAACCACCGCTGATCCTGCCGCCGCTGGAGAGTTCCGGCAAATGGCGGCGCACGGGCGATGCCTTGCTTGAGGTGCCGCACGGAACACCGGTCGACATCGCCATCCGCGATTACGCCAAGATGGCCTCCGCCCTCGCGGCGGACAAGCCGGATGAATTCAATGCCGCCGTGCGCGACTACCGTTCCACGCTGGTGCCGGCCCAGGCGAAGGCGCTGGCCAAGGCCCGGGCGGAAGTGTTCTTCAACCAGATGGAGCCGTTTTACAATGCGATGGTCATCTATGTCCTCGCCGGGCTGCTGGCGATTTTTTCGTGGTTTAATCTTTCAGAAACGCTGCGCCGTTCGGCGGTGTGGCTTACGGGGCTGGCATTATTGATCCATACCACCGGCCTGATTTACCGCATGGCGCTCGAAGGCCGTCCGCCGGTGACGAACCTGTATTCATCGGCCATCTTCATCGGGTGGGGCGCGTGTTTGTTGGGGCTTATCCTTGAAAAGTTTCATAAGAACGGCATCGGCGTGGTCACGTCGGCGGGCGTCGGGTTCATCACGCTCATCATCGCGCATCACCTCGCGCTGGAAGGCGACACGATGGAGATGACGCGGGCGGTGCTGGATACCAACTTCTGGCTGGCGACGCATGTCGTGGCGGTGACGACGGGCTATGCGAGCACGTTTGTCGCGGGCTTCCTGGCGCTGATTTATATCCTGCGCGGCATGTTCACCAAGACGCTGGATGAAGCTACCGGTAAATCGCTGGCGCGGATGATCTATGGCATCGTTTGTTTCGCGACACTGTTCAGCTTTGTCGGCACGGTGCTGGGCGGCATCTGGGCGGACCAGTCGTGGGGACGTTTTTGGGGCTGGGATCCGAAGGAGAATGGCGCGCTGATCATCGTGCTTTGGAACGCGCTGATCCTGCACCTGCGTTGGGGCGGCATGATCCGCGAACGCGGACTCATCGTTTGCGCCATCGGCGGGAACATCGTCAC
>DATHQS010000120.1:0-5352 GCA_035482455.1 Candidatus Acidiferrales bacterium
ACGGCCATGATGATTTATTTCTGATTAAATTGCAGGGGTCAATGCGGGGTGGTCTTCTTGGCTTCGGCATCATGACCATGCTCACAACCACAACCGCAGTCGTGGTCATGCTTCTTTTGGCCGGAACTGCGCCACACGAAAAACACCGCAATCCCCAAAACAATAGCCAACGGAACAAATTGCTGCCAGTTCATGCAGCCAACATAACTGCAATTGCGAATCTCGCAAATGGAATTTTACACCCCAAACCGTGCAATTTGTGTCTTCCTGATGCTGATTACCGGCGGCGGCGGGCAACATTAGAATTTGAAATTTAGCCGGTTACGCTTACGCTTCGCCCATGGCCGAACCGTTCCGTCATTTTCACCGTGTCAGCTACGCCGAATGCACCGTCGGCGACCATATCTACCACTCCCGTTATCTGGACCTGCTGGAGGCGGCGCGGGGCGAATTCATGCGGGCTTCCGGCACGACCGTCCTGCAATGGCAGGAACAGGATTGCATCTTTCCCGTGATCGAGGTCCGGCTAAAGTACAAATATCCGGCACGTTATGACGATTTGCTGACAATCGAGGTCTGGCCGACGTTGTTGGAGCGGGTGCGCTTGAATTTCGGGCACCGGATCCTGAACCAGGAGGGGAAGTTGATCCTCGAAGCCGAGACGTTTCATGCCTGCACGACCCGGGCGGAAAAACCAAGGAGACTGCCAGAGGAACTGGCAGCCTCCCTGGCGCCACTGCTGGTGGCGGGACAAATCAGCCTTTAAAGAATTTCGGGAGCGCCGTCGCCACCAGCGCAAACACGCCAAAAGCGGCCAGACTGCTGGTGGAGATATGGGGAGCCGGGCCGGCAACCGGGCCGGCGACCAGTGCCGCCAGCGCGATTAGCAGGACAATCATCCCGATGACTTTGCTCATGCCTTGGGAATCGGCAGGGGCGGATTTGCGCTTTAGCAAAATTGCGCCAAATTACGTCTGGAAAAAATCAATTTTGTTCCAGCTTGCACGGCATGGAAGTGTCTGCAAAAATTCAGCGACGCGCGCGATGCAAAAACCAACCAATTATCCAAAACATTACTGCGGAGTTTTCGGCATTTTCGGCCATCCGAATGCCGCCGAGCTGACGTATTTCGGACTTTATGCCCTGCAACATCGCGGGCAGGAGAGCGCCGGCATCGTCACCTGCCACGACGGGAAGTTTTACAAGCACCACGGCATGGGGCTGGTGCCGCAGATTTTTGCCGACCCGAAGATTCTTCACGAACTTGTCGGCGACCGCGCCATCGGCCATACGCGCTATTCCACGACGGGTTCTTCGTCGCTGCGCAATGCCCAGCCGCTCACGGTGGATTGCGCCCGCGGGCAGATCGCCGTGGCGCACAACGGCAACCTGACCAATGCCGCGAAGCTGCGCGATGAACTGGAACAGCGCGGCCTGGTTTTTCAGACCACGGTGGACAGCGAAATCATCATCATGATGCTCGCGCAGCCGGCACTCGGCGGCGTGGCGAACTCGCTCGTCCAGACCATCCGCCGCATTGAAGGCGCCTACTCGCTCGTCATCATGACCGAAAAGGAAATGATCGGCGCACGTGACCCGCACGGGTTTCGCCCACTTTCCATCGGCAAGACGGCGAACGGCGCGTATGTGTTTTCCAGCGAGACGACGGCGTTTGACCTGATCCACGCGCAATTTGTCCGCGATGTGGAACCCGGCGAAATCGTCATCGTCAACGACAAGGGATTGACGAGCATCCAGGCATTCCCCGAGCAAAGGCGCAAGGCGTTCTGCATTTTTGAGTACGTCTATTTTGCCCGGCCGGACAGCGTCATCAACGGCCACAGCGTTTACGAAGTCCGCAAGGAGATGGGCCGGCAGCTCGCCCGCGAGCACAACGTCAAGGCCGACCTGGTCATCCCCGTGCCGGATAGCGGTGTTTGCGCCGCGATGGGCTATGCGGAGCAATCCGGCATCCCCTACGAGATGGCGTTCATCCGTAACCATTACGTCGGCCGCAGCTTCCTGCAACCGACGCAGCTCATCCGCGATTTCAATGTGCGCGTGAAGCTGAATCTCATTGAATCACTGGTGAAGGACAAGCGCGTTATCATCGTGGATGATTCCATCGTGCGCGGGACGACGTGCCGTTCGCGCGTGAAGACGCTCAAGGAAGCCGGTGCGAAGGAGGTCCACGTGGCCGTCAGTTGCCCGCCGCACATGAACCCGTGCGTGTACGGCATCGATTTTCCTGACCGCAACAAGCTGATGGCGGCGAACAACACGGTGGATGAGATCCGCAAATATCTGAACGCCGACTCGCTGCATTATCTGACGCAGGCAGGGATGGTGGCGGCGACGGGCCAGCCGAAGGAAAATTTCTGCATGGCGTGCTATGACGGGAATTATCCCGTGGCGTATGATCCGATGCTCGACAAGCACATCATCGAACGCCGCCGGAAACTCACGCAAACGCTTGGTGAGGCGGCGGCGAATGAAGATGCGCAGATCAAGTTGTTGAAGGTTTGAAGATTCCGGGAAATTGTCGTGAAGGAGATTGAACAATTTAAAAACCTTCCCCTTCACGGCGGTTTCATCATCATTGACGTTGCCTTGACGGACGTTGCGATTGTAGATGCATTGGGCAGGGAAGCCACCGGGCAGACCCGCATCATTGCCGGTAAATTTTGGCTGCTCATACAAGCCGGTCTTTCGGATGAAGAATTGTCCATAACGCTCTATCACGAAATTTTGGAAGCCGCTTCCGTCGCCATTGATGACCCGCCTGCCAGCGTGATTGATTTCAACGAAGCGGATTTTGAACTTGCTGCCCAAGAGGCGCACAAACGATGGGGAAATGCTTCGCCGGCCAATCTCAATCTCCTGTTGCAATTTTACGGATTCAGAGGAAAATAAAGTCATGGTTGACCGCGCCAAAATCCAGTTCGATCTCATCAGGCTTGTCGGCGGCGAGCGCATTATGCGCCTGACCGAGCCGCAGTCCGGCCTGTCTTTGGAAAAAAAATTGGCCCCGGCGGATGTGGTTGTGCGTCAAAAGGAAAAACTTCTCCAAGCTTTTGAGGCGGCGTTGGCGCGTGTTGAATTGGCGTCGGCTTGACGGACTTCTTTTTTATGAGAGCGGTGGTGCGCCGTGGAATGTGAATTGACGCCGCGCCTTCCCGCCTCCAGAATCCCGCGAAATATGAAAGTGTCCGCCTTAACAAGGGAGCGGCCTGAGTTCAATACTCGTCACTCATCCAATGGCAGCCGTTTTTCCGCCGTACCGACGGTTGACCAAGTCATGGTGGAGGAACGTGCTGCGTCGTTCACCAAGCGCAGCATCAAGACCTCCGCAAAGCTCGCCGGACTCAAGCTGGCCGTGAGCATGTGTGACCTCACCACGCTCGAAGGCAAGGACACCCCGGGCAAGGTTGCTTATCTCTGCCGCAAGGCGCTCCAACCGATTGAGGCAAAATATGATGTGCCGAGCTGCGCCGCCGTGTGCGTATACCCGAACATGGTGCGGTATGCGCGGAAATTTCTGGGCGACAAGTCGCCGGTGAACATCGCGGCGGTCGCCACGGGGTTCCCCAGCGGCCAATATCCGCTGCGCACGAAGCTCGAAGAAGTCCGCCGCACGGTGGCGGATGGTGCGGATGAGATCGACATGGTCATCGACCGCGCGGCATTTCTCTCGGGCGATCATGCGAAGGTTTTTGATGAAATCGCGGCGACGAAGGAAGCCTGCGGCCCGGCGCATCTTAAGGTCATTCTTGAGACAGGCGAACTGGTGACCTATGACAATGTCCGGCTCGCGAGCGAAATCGCGATGCGGGCGGGCGGCGATTTCATCAAGACCAGCACGGGCAAGGTGAGCCCGGCGGCGACGATCCCGGTGACGCTGGTGATGCTGGAGGCGATCCGCGATTACTTTTTTGCCACGGGCATCCGCATCGGCATGAAGCCGGCGGGCGGCATCCGCACGTCCAAGCAGGCGTTGGCGTACTTGGTGATGGTCAAGGAAACGCTCGGCGACGACTGGCTGAACCCGCAGATGTTCCGCTTCGGCGCGAGCACGCTGGTCAACGACCTGCTGATGCAGGTCGCCAAGCAGGTGGATGGCAATTACCAAGGCTCCGACTACTTTTCTCTCCCATGAAATCGAAACTGAAACCCGTGAAACTTTCTTCCAAGCGCGTTGCCGTTGCTTCGAACCACGCCGTGGTGCCGTTGAAGGACCGCAAATTGAACTTTGGCAACAAGTGGGATTTTGCGCCCGCGCCGGAGGATTCCAAGAGTTACGTCATCGCGCCGCAGCATGAGCTGTTCATCGGCGGCAAGTTCGTGGCGCCGACCTCGGGCAAGTATTTTGAATCCATCAACCCCGCCACGGAGCAGACGCTGACGACGATCGCCGCCGCGAATGAGGCGGATGTGGATACGGCGGTGAAGGCCGCGCGCAAGGCCTACGACAAGGTCTGGAGCAAGATGCCGGGCCGCGAGCGGGGCAAGTATCTGTATCGCATCGCGCGCATCATCCAGGAAAAGGCGCGGGAACTGGCCGTGCTCGAAACGATGGACGGCGGCAAGACCATCAAGGAAAGCCGCGATGTGGATCTGCCGCTCGTGGCGGCGCATTTCTTTTATTACGCAGGCTGGGCGGACAAGCTGAAATATGCTTTTCCCGGCAAGAATCCGCAGCCGTTGGGCGTGGCGGGGCAGATCATTCCGTGGAATTTTCCGTTGCTCATGGCGGCGTGGAAGATCGCGCCGGCACTGGCGTGCGGCAATACCGTTGTACTCAAGCCGGCGGAGACCACGAGCCTTACGGCGATGCGGCTGGCGCAGATTTTCCAGGAGGCGGAGCTGCCCGAGGGCGTGGTGAACATCGTCACCGGTGCGGGCGAGACTGGCGCGGCGCTGGTGAATCATCCGGACATCAACAAGCTGGCGTTCACCGGCAGTACGGAGGTCGGCAAGCGCATCGCGCTGGCCGTTGCGGGCACGAAGAAGAAGCTCACGCTGGAACTCGGCGGCAAGGCGGCGAACATCCTGTTTGAGGACGCGCCCATCGACCAGGCCATCGAAGGCGTCATCGCGGGCATTTATTTTAACCAAGGCCACGTCTGCTGCGCGGGGTCGCGGCTGTTCGTGCAGGAGGGGATTTATTCCACGGTCATCAAGAAATTGCGCGACCGCATCCAGACCTTGCGTGTGGGCAATCCGCTGGACAAGAACACGGACATCGGCGCGATCAACTCCAGCGCGCAGTTGCAGAAGATCCGCGAGCTGGTGCAGAGCGGCGTGGACGAAGGCGCGGAATTGACGCAGACGAAGTGCACACTGCCGGCGAAG
>DATHQS010000121.1:0-2515 GCA_035482455.1 Candidatus Acidiferrales bacterium
CAGGTGATCGACTTCGACCGGCTGGCGCACGGCGGGCTGTTTCTCCTTGAGGGGCCGACCGGGGCGGGCAAGACGACGACGTTGAATTATCTCCTGGACCTCATCAACAATGAACGGCGCTGCAAGATCGTGACGATCGAGGACCCGATCGAATTCGTGCATCAAAACAAGCGGGCCATCGTGGTGCAGCAGGAGGTGCTGACGGACGTGCGCTCCTTCAACCGCGCCCTGATCCATGTCTTGCGGCAGGATCCGGATGTGATCGTCGTGGGAGAAATGCGCGATCACGAGGCGATTTCGACGGCATTGACGGCGGCGGAAACGGGGCATCTGGTGCTGGCCACCATGCACTCGCCCAACGTATCGCACGCCCTGGAACGCATCATTGGCGTGTTCGAAGGCAGCACGCAACGGCAGATCATCTTGCAACTGGCCAATGCGCTGCAAGGGATCATTGCGCAGGACCTGCTGCCATCCGCCGACCGTACGCGCCGGGTGCTGGCGTACGAATTATTGGTCGCCACAGGGGCGGTGAGAAATCTCATCCGGGAGAACCAGTTGCATCATCTGGAAAACACCATCCAAATGGGACGCAAGGATGGCATGGTGCTGATGGACAACTGCCTCTACGACCTCTATTGCAAATGTGCCATCACGTATGACACGGCCATGAGCCGCGCGCGGAATCCGGAACGCATCGCGCCGCAGCAGAAGTGATTGGGCGGGGAGGCGTCAGCCGGCGCCTCCGTCTCCGCCAAGGCCACGGCGCAGCAGGGAGGACGGCCCGACCGGCCAATCTGCCACGATTATTTTTCAAAGGCATGGTTCCGTTTTTGAACCAATTTGCTTGAATTATCGGGCAAACCGCCTGAATGTCGGTAAGGTCATGAACCGGATATTGGAAATCGCACTGGATGTCTTCTGGCTGCTCATCATCATCGGCGGAGGCGGGTGGGTGTTCTGGCGGACACTGCGGACGAGCGAGGAACCGACCAAGAATGCCGTCAAAGTCATCGTCACGATCCTGTTGGTGACGGGGGAGGTTTTGTTTGTGCGTCACATGATCGGGAACCTGCAGGAAGGGGATGCCGGGAGCAACCGGCTTTATGCATTGTGGATGACGGCGTCCATCGCCATCTGCGGCATCGTGCTGGCGGGCCTGTGGACGCCGCAGATCACCGGCTTTTTGCTGAGCCCGTTGACGAACATGATCGATGGCGGGGCGGAGCAGCCGGATTACAAGCCGTTGTATTCCATCGCCAGCACAAAGCGGAAGCGGGGCCTGTATCACGAGGCGGTGGCGGAGGTGCGCAAGCAACTGGAAAAATTCCCGAACGATTTTGAGGGCGTGATGCTGCTGGCCAGCATCCACGCGGAGAACCTGAACGACCTGCAGGGGGCGGACAACCTCCTGACCCATTTTTGCGAGTGGCCGAAGGCGCCGGATGTGCAGGTGGCCGCGGCGTGGACGACGATGGCGGACTGGCACATGAAGCACGGCCTGGACGTGGATGCGGCGCGGGTTTCGCTGCAAAAAATCGTGACGCGGTTTCCGGATTCCCAACTGGCGCTGCTGGCGCAGCAACGGCTGGCGCACCTGGTGGAAACCGAACGGATGCTGATGGACCAGCACGACCGGCCGAAGGTGGTGTTAAAGGAGGGCGTGCAAAATCTCGGGCTGCGGGATGCCGGGGCGTTTACGCAACCGCCGGAAATCTCACCGGGCGACCAGGCGGCGGAGTATGTGAAGCATCTGGAGGCGCATCCGCATGATTCGGACGTGCGCGAGAAGCTGGCGGTGCTTTATGCGCGGGATTTCCAGCGGCTGGACATGGCGGCGATGGAACTGCTGCAACTGATCAATGAGCCGCGCCATTCCCCGAAGCAGATCGCCGGCTGGCTGAACATGCTGGCGAATTTTGAGGTGGAGATGGGCGCGGACATCGACACGGTGCGGGCGACGCTGGAATCGATCGTGAACCGGTTTCCGGACCTGCCGCTGGCGGACCTGACGCGGCGCCGGCTGGGCCGGCTGAGCAACGAGTTCAAGGGCAAAGAAAAAGCGCCGAGCGTGCAGCTCGGCGTTTATGAACAAAATATCGGGCTGAAGTACGGCTCACCGCGCAAGCTGTAGCGCGATCTCTTTTTCCAGTTCGTGGACGGTATCGAGGTCGCTTGCGCCCCACTTGCTGCGGGCCTGGACATCGACCTGGGTGGTCTTGGCGTCAATGCCTTCAACGCGGATCCAGACCTTGAGGTCGTTGACGCGGCCCATGAGGGAGCGGACGTTGTTGGTGGAATCGTGCGGAATATATTCGGTGAGCAGCACGCCGTTTTGCTGGATGACGGCGAGGGAGGCCTGATAAACCTGGTCCACGGTGCGCGGATAACGGCCGGCGACGGTATCGCGGCTCCAAGTGGTGGCGAGGGTCGGGGTATCGCTGACGGTATTGATGCAACCGGTGACGATAACGGCGGCGACCCCGGCGAGAACGGCGAAAAATAGCTTCTTCAT
>DATHQS010000122.1:0-29346 GCA_035482455.1 Candidatus Acidiferrales bacterium
AGGGGCGGATTGAAAAAGCATTGAGTAATGCCGGATTCGGCGGATAATCCAAAAAATAATAAAGCAAAAATGCTGTCAAAATCATCTCCCCCATCCTCTCAACTTTCTGATGAACATTTAAGGGCAATTGGAAGACTGGTCGTAGAGTGGGCCAATATTGAGTTTTTGTTGCGCATAACTTTAACTCGGCTTTTACTAACGCCAGATTTTTTGGGGCGCAGTTATACAGACCAAATGTCTGCTGCAAAAGTTCAGGAAACCATCGGAGAAGCTTTAGATTTGCATCGTGGACGATTTGGTTTCGCCATAATTTCAAAGGCGACGGTTGATCAGGTGGCAAAAATAAACAGCCGAATAATTAAACTACGAAGCACGAGAAATAAATTCGCCCATTTCTGCTGGTGGCGTTTTGACGAGGACCACATTTTTGGAATGAATTTTTCTGGCGGTTTGCCCGGCACAAAAAAGCACGAAAGAGGACAGCTTAAAATTAAGATTTCGGAGTTAAATCAGCTTCATCATGAATTCCGTGATGTCGTCGAAGAACTGAATCAAATAACAAGCAAACTCCCAGAAATTGATGAAAAGAACTTGTTTGAGCGCTTAGCCGGTCTTCAAAAAAGAAGAGCACTTTCTTTGGAGCAATAAACTCATTACTTCACCGTCACAAACTTAACATCCACCGGCGAACCAACGGTCAGGGACTGTCCGGTAGGCGTGAGTTTCCCGGTCTTGGTATCAATGGCAAAGACGGCTGCGTTGTCGGATTTCTGGTGGCCCGTGATGAGCCAATGGCCCGTCGGATCAATGCCCAATCCGCGTGGCACCTGACCACTGGATGGAACATTTTGCACAAAGGTCAGGTGGCCGGTTTTCTTGGCCACGCTAAAAACACTCACGCTGTCATGCCCGCGCAGGGTGATGTAAATGAATTTTCCCGAAGGATGCATCAAAATTTCCGCCGCCGTGTAGCTGGCTTTCAACGGTTCCCCCGGCGGGAGCCCGTCAACCGTTTCCAGCGCGGTCAACCCGCCATGTTTTGCATCCCACGCAAACGTGGTGATGCTGCAGCCCATTTCATTTACCACGTAGGCGAACTTGCCATCGGGGCTGAACGCCAGATGGCGGGAGCCGGAGCCGGGCGGCACGGTACCGAAAGGAATTTCGTTCGTGGTCAAGGTCGCATCCGCGGCGTTGATTTTGTAAATCATCACTTCGTCCATGCCGAGATCGCAGGCGAGCGCAAAATGATTGCCCGGATCTGGTGTGATGAAATGGGCGTGGGCGGAAGACTGGCGGTCGGTGTTCACGCCGCTGCCATGATGCTGGATAACGGAACCGTCCGCGCCAATGCTGCCATCGGGGTTGAGGCGAAACGATTTGACGCTGCCGCCGCCGTAATTCGCCGCCAGCAGAACTTTGCCGTCGGCGGCCACGCTGACGTGACATGGCCCCACGCCGCCGGACGATTTCCGATTCAGCAACGAAAGTCTTCCAGAGGTTTTATCAATCGCAAAGGCGCTGATGGACCCGGCATTCTCACCGTTGAACGACTTGACGCTGTCCGATGTGTAGAGAAACCTTTCATCCGGCGAGACCGCAATGAAGCACGGGCTGGGCGTGGCGATGGCCAGTTCCGGCACAGAAAGCTTTCCGGTATCCGCATCCAGCCGTGACACATAAATGCCCCGGCTCAGGGCGTTCGTGTAGGTGCCGAAATAGGCCAAAAATTCCTTGGCCGGAACGGCGACGGCAAAAGCCATCACCGCCGACACCACCAGCAATTTCCTGCAAGCGGTGATGTTCACACGACAAATTCCAGTTCCTGCCGGTGCGGAATGATGCCGCGCTCGAACGCCTGGCCGAGGAAGCGGCGGATGGATTCCCTGCCCTTCTCACCGTAGTCCAGCGTCCAATGGTTCACATACATCCCCACGAACTTGTCCGCCAGGTCGCGGCCCATGTCGCGCGCATACTGCAGGGCGTGTTGCACGGCCTCGGGACGATGATCGAGGCTGTATTGGATGCTGGCAGTGAGCGTGTCGGAGATCTGCTTGCGCACATCCGGCGCATATTTCTTGTGGATGACGTTGCCACCCAGCGGCAACGGCAGCCCGTCCTGCTCCCGGCCCCACCAGACACCAAGGTCTTCGCACACAACAAGACCTTCGTTTTGATACGTAAGCTGACCTTCGTGGATGATCAGGCCGACATCCGCCGCGCCGCTGCGGACGGCCTTGAATATCTGGTCGAACGGAACCACGATGTAATTGAATTCCTTCGCGCTTTTGCCCAGCCACAGTTGCAACGCCAGGAAGGCGCTGGTCATGGTTCCCGGCACAGCAATCTTCTTCTTGGCGACTTCTTCCTTGGAGAATTTGGTTTTTGACACGAGCATCGGCCCGTAGCCATCGCCCATGCTGGCCCCGCTGGGCAGCAATGCGTATTTGTCGGAAACGAAGGCATAGGCGTGGATGCTGACGGCGGAAATGTCCAGTTCGCCGCGCGTCGCGCGCTCGTTCAGCGTCTGGATGTCCTGCAGGATGTGCTCGAAGTGAAAGCCGTGCGTGGGAATAAGCTCCTTCGCGAGCGCGTAAAACATGAATGCGTCGTCAGGGTCGGGCGAGTGGCCCAGGGTCAAAGTCGTTTTTGCCATGCGCGGAAATTAAACCACGCGGCACGGACTGTCACGACGAGAAGCTTCATGTAGGAAAATTCTGGCATGATGCTGAAAAAGATTCACCGGCCTCACACGCACGCGCCCCATCCGTCTCTTTTGCCGCCGACCGTCACCTCCTTATTGGCACGATTGATACGACAAAAAAACCAATGGGCGCGTGCGTTGTGGAACCTCCTTGGATTTCAGCCAGAAAAACAACCGGCACATCCCCACACCGACTCCGTTTGTCTTTCTGTTCCCCACCCAAATTCACAACAACCGCAACCGAGTCAGCACATAGCAAAGCCAATGCCAACCATGTAAAACCCTGATTTCATTGGCATTTACAAGGGTTATTCACAGGGCCAAGCCGAAGTCGCTGTTGCTTTTTACACAACGATTAAAATTCGCCACAGATGCTTTTGAAGTTCCGTTTGGAAAGCGCGTCTGCCGGCCTGCAAGTCACCAGCCACCTTGCCAAATTCAAATCCGTTAAAGCTGCTGGTTTTCCCCAAGAGCCGTCAGACGTATAACGCCTGCTGCAAGTCGCGCAGCATGATGCCGCAGAAGGGATATCGCCGGTCGGGATCGCGCTCGATGCACTTCATGACGACTTTTTCCAGCGCCACCGGCACGTCGGGATTGTGTACGCGTAACGGCACAGCCCCGCCCGGAGCCATTTGTGCAGCGAGGATTTCCCCCGGCGTTTCCCCCGGGAACGGTTTCTGGTTCGCCAACAGCTCATACGCCGACACCCCGAACGCATAGATGTCCGCGCGGCCGTCAATCCCCTCGCGCTTCAGCTGTTCCGGCGCCATGTAACCGGGCGTGCCCGGGTTCTTGGAGAATTTCACCGGTTTCTCCGGCATCGGTTGCGCCATGTCGAAATCGATCAACCGCACGGCCCCGTTGCGGGTCACCAGGATGTTTTCCGGCTTGAAATCCAGATGCATATAGCCCGCCTCATGCACATGGCTCAAACCGGTGGCCGCATCGATCAGGATTTGGGCGACATTTTCCGCCAGCAACGGATCCTGCCGCGCATAAAGTTCCTTGAGGTTTTCCGCCTCCACATAATCCATCAGCAGATAACAGGTGCCCTCCGCCTTGCCGTGCTCCACGTAGCCGACGATATTTTCCTTGTCCGCGAGCTGTTCCAACACTTCGCAGCCGTGCATGAACCGGCGGCGCGCGGTGAAGTTGAACCGCAGCTCGCGCTTCAGCTTGCGCAAGGCATACGGCTTGCCACGTCCGTCGGCCACCAGCCAGATCTCAGACATGCCGCCGCTGTTCAGCAGTTCCCGGAGGTAAAACCGGTCAAATTTTTGTGGTTCTGTCATTGCCCGCGCCATCTTGCTAAAAACTTAACACAGCCGCGCATAGTCGCGAACAAAATTTCTGGCGATACGCATCGGAAACCTGCCCGCAACAAGGTTTTAAGCCCCGTCACTCCAGTCCAGCCCCGCCGGCAGGGTGAACCCCGCATATTCAATGTGCAGCACCCGGCGCTGCTTGACGCCCAACGACCGGCCGGACGCATGCAATAACAGCGGGCGCATCAGCATGACATCCCCGGCCGCCGCCCGGCACAAATGCTCCGGATGTTGCCCGCGCAACTCTTCAATCTGCCCGGCCCCCAGCCGCCCCAATTTATGGGTGCCCGCCAGCACGCGCAGCGCCCCGTTCGTCTCATCACAGTCATCCAGATGCACCCGGATTGTCAGCATGTTCTGCAACAACTCGACCGGCGGCTGCACGTGCGGGATGCCCTCTTTGACACTCCAAGCGGTGAACCCGGGTAAATCGGCCTTTTCCTTGACCGCAATCGTCAGATCCTGATGCCATGCCACCAGCCAGTTTGTCTCTGCCGTCTTGTTGAAATAGACCGCCCGGACCGGACGCGGTTCCGCCGGCAGATGCGGTCGCACCAGGTCAATCAACCGCGCTGAGTGCGCAAAATGGGCCACGGCCGGCTCAGCCAGCAACCCTCGCCGCCCTGCCCCTTCCACCGCGCCCAGTTCCATGCCTAGCTGCTGGGCCTCATCCGCCGACAAGACCTTGTGAACGATGACAAACCCGTGCTGTTCGAGATGTTGATTCATTAGGTTTAATTTGGTTTAATTTACCTTAATTTTTGCGTTTTCATTGGCTTTTTTCAAATTTCAATCATTGCCAAAACAGGGTCGCAGCCATCTGGATAACCCACGACGCGATATATGCCCTCTCTCCTCGTCGAGGAGAGAGCCGGAGAGAGGAGGCCTTATTCGTTTTCTCGTCCCCTGCACCCGATGGCCGTACGCAAGCACCTGTTTTCATAATTTTTTTAAAAAGTAGGTGGATATCAGTAGAAACCGGTGTAAACCGGTAGAAATCGGTGGAGCGCGCGGCCCTGGGCTTGCCCAATTGCCGTGCGGCTCGCACTTTTTAAAAATTCTATGGTCTGACAAAGCCTGACGAAGCCTGACGGGCCTTGCGCCACAATCGCTTGCCCGGGGACCTTCGAGTCCCTCGCGTCCTTTGCGTGAGGCATTTTTCCGCGCCAGACCCACGACGCCAGACCCGAGACCCTAATCTCGGATTCCGCATCCTCATTCTTCATTCTGCATTTTTCATTCTGCATTCGCCCACGCTATCACACCTCCCCAAAAGTTGAATTTCTCCCGGGAATGTAGAATGCAGATTTATGCCATATTTCTGCAAAAACCCCGAGTGGGAACACCCCCTCACCCAAAAAAACAAAAACGCTTTTACTAGCACCTGGAACTGAAAAATTTGCAAATGAAACTCCAGGCCAAAATCCCACAAAAAATCAAAAACATTGGCTTTTCAGCAATTGACGACCCGACGAGTTGACTTTTCGCATTCAAATGTGGAAGTGATTGTACAGCCATGATCTCTAGCTTGCCGGATCCTTATGGAGATCATTTTGGTCGTTTCAGCCCCATTTTTTTCATGCGTGCAAGCAACGTAGTCGGTTTTACACCCAGAAGTTCCGCTGCACCGTCAGAACCTCTGAGTTTCCAGCCGGTCTGGCCGAGAGCCGCGACGAGGTTCGCGCGCTCCCGGCTTTGCATTTCAGTTTCAGTGAAAACCTCCTGACCTGGCTGATTTGCCTGAACCGGTTGGGACGAGGTTGACATGGGTACGGCATCTTTCACCGGCAGATCAAAGAACAGGGGGCCCCCACGCGCCAAAATGACGGCGCGTTCGATGACATTACGCAGTTCGCGGATATTTCCGGGCCAGTCATAACTCTGAAGTCTGGCCACACCCGCCCGTGTCAAACGGGGTTCGGCGCATCCCAGTTCCTTCACTGACAACTCCACAAAATGTTTCGCGAGGAGCGGAATATCATCCATCCGCTCCTTAAGCATGGTGACGTGGATGGGGAAAACATGGAGCCGGTAATAGAGGTCTTCACGGAACCGGCCCGCCGCGACTTCTTTTTTTAAATCCCGGTTGGTCGCGGCAATGATGCGCACGTCGGCGTGTCGCGTGCGGTCTTCACCCACGCGCTCGTAGTTTTTTTCCTGCAACACCCGCAGCAGTTTGCCCTGCAACTCCAGCGGAACTTCGCCGATTTCATCCAAGAACAGGGTCCCGCCTTCGGCGGTTTCAAAGCGCCCGGCACGGTCCTTGATGGCGCCGGTGAAAGACCCTTTGACGTGGCCGAAAAATTCACTTTCATACAATTCCTTTGGGATGGAAGCGCAATTGACGCGGACCAGCGGCCTGTCTTTGCGCCGGCTGCGCCGGTGAATTTCGTACGCGACCAGTTCCTTGCCCGTACCGGTCTCACCCAGGATGAGCACCGAGGCGTCGGTCGGCGCGACCAGGTCAATCTGGCTGACGATTTGCCGCAACGCCGCGCTTTGGCCGACCAGGTCACCGAAGGCCTTGGCTTCCACGACCTCCTCCTGCAAATAGGTGTTCTGTTGTTCGAGCTGCCCCTTGAGCCGCTGAATCTCCTCAAAAGCCCGTGCGTTGGCAATGGCGCCGCCGATGTGGTCGGCAAAGATTTGACTCCAGGGCCGCGCTTCATCCGGTATGGTTTCGCGCATAAACGAGGCCATGACTCCCAAAACCTCGCCCTTGTACATGATCGGCGATCCGCTGAACGCACGAATTTGATCCTGCTCCAGCCAGTCAAGTCCGGCCAGCTCAGCCGGCCGCGCAGCGAAACCATTCAGAACGAGTTGCTGGCCGGTCGCCGCCACTTTTCCCACCAGGCCCACGCCCAACGGCATTCGCGTATTATGATCAACGCAGTGCAGAACCCGCTCTTCGGAATTGGAGATTGAATTGCCTCCGCCAATCGCCAAATGCAGGCAGCGGGTTTGGTCGGGACAATTCGGCCTTTGGGGGCAAATAGAGCAAAGGTCTCCTTTATCAACCAGCCAGACCTGAAAGCAGGCCAAGCTGGCGCGCGCCATGATACTGCGGACGAGCTTATGCAACAAATGCTCCACTGATTGCTCATGGGCGATATCCAGAAGCAATTGGGTCGCAAAATTCGGATCGTATCGGCTATCAGTATTTGATCCCACAACCAGTTAATTTTTAATAACTGTATCATATTTTTCATCCCTCAACCTACAATATTTTGAATGTTCAATATTTTGACCAGCATCTTTTCAATTGTTAAATTTTGTTAGTAATTGAATATCAGTTACTTGAGAAATTCTAAAGCCAGTTGGCACAGACGCTGCATTAATGATTTTGAATTTGAAATGGATTCAAAAATATGAGCTCGGACAAAACGCAGATCGTTGAAATCGGCGAAGTGAACTTCGAAGTTGAAGTGTTGCAGTCGAAGCAGCCGGTGTTGGTGGCGTTTTTTGCTCCTTGGAGCCGGGCTTGCCAACCAGTCCGGCCGGTGCTGGACGAAATTGCGACTGCGTGCGCAGGAATGGTAAAAGTCGTCAAGGTCAACGCGGACAACAATCCAGATCTTGGGCTCTGGTACGAAATTCAATCCATCCCAGCTTTGCTTTATTTCGTAGGCGGAAGTCTCCGCGGCAAAGTGATTGGGACTGTCAGCAAGGAAGCTGTTTTTTCCCAATTACGGATGTTTTCACAGGACAACGCTTCTGTATCTCCAATTTCTGACTCCAATACAAAAAATGAATACCACAACGGATGAAACCCGCAAGGAACGCAGCCTGAATTCCACGGACCGCGACGACACATTGACCACGCCGCCGCCAGCGGGCAATCATCACGCCCAGCCGGCGGTGCCAAAACGCGATGGCGAAGGGAAGGCGAACCCACCGGCGGACCCTGACCGGTCCAAGTCCAGGTTACGGGTGGCTTTGTTGGTTGTCGCGCTGATCACCGTTGTTGGCGGCAGTGCTTATTATTTCCGTTTCATCGCGCCTTTTGAATCCACTGACGACGCGTTCATTGAGGCGCACGTGATTCCCGTTGCGCCGCAGGTTGCCGGCCGGGTCGCGCAATTATTCGTGCGGGACAATCAGGAAGTCAAACCGGGCGATCTGTTGGTGCAAATCGGCCCGGATGATTATCAGGCGAAGCTCGATCAGGAGCGCGCCGGTCTCGCCGCCGTCCGGAGCCGGTTCGATCAGGCGAACGCGCAGTTCACGGTGGATCAGGCCAAAGTCGAACAGGAAAAAGCCAATGTCGCTGTTGCGAAAGCGATGGCGAAACAGGCGGAAGCGGACAATAAACGCTATCAGGCCGCCGGTGATTTCGCCGTCTCAAAAAGTCAATTGGATCTCGCCGCCACCCAGGCTCGATCAGCGGAGGCGCAAGTGGATGCGGTCCGTAACCAGGAACTCGCTGCTGAAGCGCAGGCGGGTTTGGATAAGGCGGGCATTCAAACTGCCGCCGCCGAAATCCAAAACCGTGAAGCCAATGTGCGCCAGGCCGGATTGAACTTGTCTTACACCGGAGTCAAGGCGCCGGAAGCGGGTTATGTCACTCATCGCACAGTTGAAACCGGTGCCTATGTCCAAACGGGACAGGCATTGCTGGCTATTGTGCCGCGGCAGGTCTGGGTCGTCGCAAACTTCAAGGAAACACAATTAAGCCACATGCAGGCCGGCCAGCCGGTCGAGGTCAAAGTAGACGCCTATCCGCACAAGATATTCCACGGCCATGTGGACAGCATCCAGCACGGTTCGGGACCGAGTTTCAGCCTGCTGCCGCCGGAAAATGCCTCGGGTAATTTCGTGAAGGTTGTCCAGCGCGTGCCGGTCAAAATCGTGCTTGATGACACTGCCGCCGCAAATTATGTGCTCGGCCCCGGCATGTCTGTCGAACCGGAAGTCCGGGTCAAATAATTTCCAGCTTCCAGACATTTGATGCCATGAACGCCACTGAACCTCATCTGAAAGTGAATCCGTGGCTGGTCGCGATCGTCGTGATGGTGCCGACGTTCATGGAAGTGCTGGACACGACGGTCGCCAACGTCTCCCTGAGTCACATTGCCGGCAGTCTCGGGGTATCCACCTACGAATCCACCTGGGTGCTGACCAGCTACCTGATTTCCAATGCCATCGTCATTCCGAGCACCGCCTGGTTTGGACAGCGGTTTGGCCGCAAACGCTTCCTCATGACCTGCGTGACAATCTTTACTGTCGGATCGTTCTTATCCGGATTGGCGACCAGTTTGCCGATGCTGCTCCTCATGCAGGTGGTGATGGGTGCGGGCGGCGGCGCCATGCAGCCAATTGCCCAGGCCATCCTCTTTGAAAGTTTCCCCAAAGAAAAGCAAGGTCAGGCGATGGCCCTTTATACGCTCGGCGTGGTGCTCGCCCCGGTGGTCGGCCCGGTGCTCGGCGGCTGGATTACGGACAACTATAGCTGGCGCTGGATTTTCTTCATAAATATTCCCGTGGGCGTTGTGGCCGTGATGCTCATGCAACGTTTTATCTTTGACCCGCCCTGGATCCGGGATGCCCGTCCGCCGCGGCTGGATATGATTGGTTTTGGGTTCATGGCGCTCTGGCTGGGTTGTCAGGAAGTGCTGCTCGACAAAGGCCAGGAGGAGGACTGGTTTGGCTCGCGGTTCATCATGGTCATGGCGGTCCTGGCGGTCATTGGTCTGGTGGTGTTCCTGGTGCGCGAACTGACCGTGGCTCGGCCATTTGTAAACTTGCGGGTGCTAAAAAACTATAATTTCTGTCTTGGCGTATCGTTGATGCTGCTTGCTGGCGTGGCTTTATACGGCGTGACGGCAATCATACCGTTGTTTCTTCAGTCGCTCCTGGGTTATACGCCGCTTCTTAGCGGTTATTCGATGGCTCCCCGGGGGCTGGGCACGCTGGTTTCGATTCTGCTCGCTGGAAGATTGGTCGGCAAAGTTCAGGGACGTTTTCTCGTGGCCGGCGGTTTTCTGATATATGGATTTGCATCTTACGTGTTGGCCAGCATCTCGCTTCAGGTTTCAGCCGGCGCATTATTCTGGCCCGTTTTCTTCACCGGTTTTGGCGGCGGTTTCATATTCGTCCCGCTGGCCACGCTGTCTTTGGGCTCGCTTCCGCGCGAGGAAATGGGCAACGCCACCGGCATCTTTAACCTGATGCGTAATGTGGGCGCCAGCATCGGGGTCTCGCTGGTCTCAACGCTCAATGAGCGCCACGCGCAGGCCCATCAAACCACGCTCGTGGCCAGCCTTACGCCCTACGACACACGTTATCAGTCCAGCCTCCAGGCGATGACAGCGACATTTGCCGCGCACGGCGACAGCGCATCCGCGCAACAACAAGCCATCGGCTCGATGTACCAAACGGTGCTTACCCAGGCCAATCTGCTCGCCTATCTGGATGGCTTTCGTTTTTTTGCGCTGGTGTCCGTGGCCGGCCTGGCTGGTGCCTTCCTGTTTAAACAGCTAAAAAAACGCAAAGACACCCCGCCGGTTGCCGCGCATTAAATTGAAAGGAAAATGATATGAAACCAAACCGTTGGTTGCTTCTGCCACTCCTCGGCATCCTGGCCGGAGGTTGCACCACCAATTACCATGACCCCGACTACCATGGCGATCCATCCCGGTTGCCGCCGGCGCTTTGGGACAACACGCTCAACGGCGGTGCGACCAATGCTCCGGTGTCTGCCACCGGCTGGTGGAAAAATTTCCACGATGCCGAGTTGGATTCGCTCGTTGACCAGGCGGTAAATTCCAATCTCGATCTGCAAATCGCGCAGGCGCGCGTCCGGGAAGCGCGCGCGCAATACAGCATCGCCGTTGCCGATTTCTTCCCGACCGTTGACGCTTCCGGCTCTTACGGGCGCCAGCGTCAAAGCCACAGTCAGCCCCTGTTCAACGCATTTCAAATACCCTCAAGCGCCTTTCAAAACAACGTCTATCAGGCGGGTTTCGATGCCTCGTGGGAAATTGATGTGTTCGGCGGAAAACGGCATGCGGCCAGGGCGGCCAGGGCGGAGGTTGACGCCTTTGAATCCAGCCGGCGCGACACGCTGGTGACGTTGCTGGGCGAGGTGGCCCGCAATTATGTTGATGTACGGGGCAATCAACGCCGGCTGGCAATTGCGAACGAAAACATCGGGGCACAGACCAGGGCGCTGGCGATAACCCAAAGGCGTTTTACCAATGGCCTGACCAGCGACCTCGACGTGCAGCAGGCCAGCACATTGCTGGCTACAACCAGGGCGGAGATTCCGGCCCTGGAAACTTCGATTCGCATCTCGACCCACCGGCTTGGCGTTCTGTTGGGCCAGCCGCCCGGCTCACTGCTCGCTGAATTGTCAAACGTCGCGCCCATTCCCGCCACGCCACCGGAAGTTCCCGTGGGCCTGCCTTCCGAACTATTATTGCGCCGGCCGGATGTGCAACGCGCCGGCCGTGAACTGGCCGCTGCCACCGAAAATATAAGCGTCGCGAAGGCGGACTGGTTTCCCAAATTTTTCCTCACGGGCGCAGCCGGGTATGAAAGCGTCAGTGCAAGCGATTGGTTCACGAGCGGCAGCAAATTCTGGTCGTTCGGGCCGACGGTGCAGTGGCGGATTTTCGATGCGGGCCGCATTCGCGCCAACATCAAGGTCCAAAACGCGCGACAGGAGCAGGCGCTGGCGGCCTATGAACAGACCGCCCTGACCGCGTTTGAAGATGTGGAAAACGGCCTGGTGGCTTACGCGAACGAACAGATCCGCCGCCGCTTGCTGAAAGATGCGGTTGACTCCAGCCAGAAATCGCTGGAACTGGCTGACAAGCTTTATGCCAATGGCCTGACGGATTTTCTGCATGTCTTGGACGCCGAACGTTCGTTGTATCAGGCGCAGGACGCACTCGTCCAAAGCGACCGGACGGTCTCGGCCGATCTGATAGCGCTTTACAAGGCGCTGGGCGGCGGCTGGGAGTTTGTTGAGAAACAGCCATCGCTGGCGCTGGCGCAAACCCCAGACCCTTTGAAATAAAATTCCTGACCACCAAAAATGTAAACCAAATGGCAATAATACCATGAAGGCATTGATCATTTACCAAAACCTTGCTTCCGCGGCCAAAGCGAGCTCTGCGCTGCAACGCGCGGCGCAACACGCGGATGCCAGCGTGCACTGGAGCATCAGCACCTGGCGGGTGGACATGCTCAAGTTCCCACCAACCGCGGCGGAGGCGCTGGCGGATGCGGCCGACGTACACCTGATCGTGTTCGCCGGGGACATCAAGCCATCGCTGCCCTTCTGGTTGCAGCTCTGGCTCGAACATTGGGCTCAACGCCGGCAGATTGAGAACGCCGCCCTGGCGGTGTTTTGCGAAGGGATCGCCGATGTGCTGCCAGTCCCGGCCACACTGGAGTTGTCGTGCTTTGCTGCCTGCCACGGCCTGGGTTTTATCTTTGACGACAGGGCAACGGTCGACTCGTCTTCCGACGAAGATAGGCCTTTGTTTAGCGAAGGCCGTTTGCCGGAATGTGAGCCATCACTGTCCCCGATTCTGCCGCAGACCCCGGATGCAAAACTCCGCGATGCCTACCGGGGCTGGGACATCACCGGATGAGCCCGTCTTGTCTGCGAATATGTATGCGTCACGCCAGTTTTCCCAAATCAAACGAGGCAAGATCATGAAAAAACATAATCAAATCAACGAAGCTGCAACTCCAGCGAGCAGCGCTGACCTGCCGGCGGTGGTTAAAGTCAAAAATTACCCCACCGAAGATCAAATCCGGAGGCGCGCCCGTGAACTCTATATGGCGCACGGTGGCCGGGGCCATCCGCTCATTGACTGGCTTCGGGCTGAACGCGAGCTTATAGATGATGTTTTTCGCGGTTAAAAAAACTTGGCGTCTGGTGGCCATACGCAAGCACCGTCTTGGCGGTTAAAAGTCCTGCCCCGTCACCAAAACGTTTGTGGCATTTTTTGACGCTTGGACTAAATTGCCCGCTTGAAAAAAAGCATTTCAATGTTGTCGGCCGTTCTGATGGCCTTATGGCTCTCCACCACCCCCGGGAAATGCGCGGATATCGCCACTAACACGGCCTCAACCGGGGCCTTCGACTACGCCCAGCCCGCGCTCCTGACCGGAACCGTCTACGAGACCGGGTCGGCCCACAAAAAAATCCTCTTCAAATTCCAACGCTCGGCGACCCGGTCCGGCTCAACCGTCCGGGTGGAACGCAAATTTATTCTTCCCGATGGATCCAACGCCGCCACGGAAAATATCGTCTACGAAGCCGGCCAGATGATTTCGTGTGAAATAAAGGAATTGCAGGCGAGCCTGTGGGGAAACATCCAGATCCAGGGCGATTCAAAAAAACCGGCCCGTCAAAAAATCACCATCAACCATGGACATGACGGCGACGCCAAAAAGGCCGGCACGACTGAAGACATGTCCAGGGACGTGCTTATCGATGATTCGATTTATCCCTTCATCATGGCGCATTGGGACGAACTCATGCGGGGCACCTCCGTAAAATTTCAGTTTGTGTCATTGGAATGGGAGAAAACGTTTGGCTTCAAGTTCTCAAAGGCGGATGAATCCAACCGGAACGGAACTCCGATGGTGACGATCCGCATGGAACCGACCAACTTTTTGGTAGCGAGCTTCATGGATCCGCTTGTTTTCACGGTCGAAAAAAACGCACCGCACCGCGTAGTCGAATACTTGGGACGCACCACACCCCGGATTAAGAGCGGGAAATCATGGAAATATCTGGACGCCGACACGGTCTTTGACTGGAAGTGATTTTTACGGAGCGCGGGCGGCCCGCCCGCAAGTCGACCAAGGCACCCGCTGCTTTTTGCCATCCTCCATCATCAATCTTCCATCCTCGCCCCGGGGTATGACGAGCCGATGAGGGTTGACAATTCTTCTGAAGTGGGACAATAAAAAGCCGAACCCAAAGAATATTTAAACAAAAATTCAGAAGCCACTCATCGTAATTCCTGCCTGAACTTCCCAATGGCAACCGCGCCCGCAAACCCAAATCCACACAAAATAAGCCCGTCATGGCGCGGTTTTTTTGCCGCTTGGGCGCTCGGCTTGACCTTGAATTCCACCCCCGCCGTCGCCCAAACACCATCCAACGAACTGCACACCGTCTCCGCCGTTCGCGATCTGACCGTGGAACAGACCAAGCAAAAGATCCCCGTCCGTCTCCATGGCGTCGTGACCTTTTTTGATGAGAATCTTTATTCACGTTTCATCCAGGACGAAACGGCTGGCATCTATCTCCAATTCCCGCTGAATGTGGCGCCACCGATGCTCACCCCTGGGCAAGTGGTCGATGTGTCCGGCACGGCGAGTCCGGGAGAATACGCGCCCGTGGTCGTGGTGAACCAGGCGCAAGTGACCGGCACCATGCCGTTGCCGACGGCCAAGCCCGTGACATACGAACAGCTTGCCAGCGGCACGGAAGACAGCCAGTTCGTGGAAATCGCCGGCATCGTCCGATCGGTCCGAACCTTGGAGGGCTCGGACTATCACCAGATCGAAATCGTGACCGGCGGCGGGCGGCTGTTGATTTTTGCCCGGGGATTGCCAGTCGCATCGGCTGATGAATTGCTGGACAGCACCGTGCGTGTCCGCGGCGTCTGCTCCACCCAGTTCAATCACCAACGGCAGCTTTTCGCCATCCGGCTGATGGTGCCGCGCCCGGATGACCTGAAGATTGAGATACCCGCACCGCGCGACCCCTATGCCATTTCCGAGCGCCCCATTGGCAGCCTCCTGCAATTCACACCGCAGGAAACCTACGGACACCGGGTGAAAGTGACTGGCACTGTGATCTATTTTGAACCAGGTGCGGCGATCTTTTTGCAGGATGGTGACCATGGGGTATCCATCGAAACCCGGGGCACAACACCCTTGAACATTGGGGATCAGGTCGAAGTGCTGGGCTTTGCCAGCCAGGGTGACTATACCCCGGTTTTGCAGGATGCGGTTTACCGGAAAATCTCCACCGGGAATCCGCCATCCCCGGCCAGCCTGACTCCGGATGAAGCCTTGAAAGGCGATCATGACTGCCGGTTGATCCGGGTTTCCGCCCGGTTGATCGACCGCACCCAGCACGGCTCCGAACAATTTTTGATCCTGCAGGAAGGCACTTTCATTTTTCAGGCAAGCCTTAAGCAGGCCAAAGGGCATGAAAATTTCACTGAATTGCAAAACGGCAGCCGCGTGATGGTGACCGGGGTGTGCCGGATAGAACCCGGTGAATGGCATGCGGGTGAGGACTGGCGGGCAAAATCATTCAGCATCCAGTTGCGCTCGGCAGCGGATGTCACGCTGCTGGAATCCCCGTCCTGGTGGACCTTAAAAAAAGTTTTATGGATCGCCGGCGCCTTGTGCTTTGTCACGCTCGCCGCCTTCGGCTGGGTGGCCGTATTGCGTCGAAAGGTGGCCGAGCGCACCCGCGAGTTGGAGGTGCAGATTCAAAAGCGCCAGTTCGCCGAACGCCGGCGTGAGATCGAACAGGAACGCGCGCGCGTGGCGCATGACCTGCACGATGATCTCGGCTCGGGATTGACCGAGGTCAACATGCTCACCACGCTGGTGAAAAGTCCGACCACTTCGGCCGAAGAAAAAGATCGTTACCTCGGCGACCTGAGCGAGACCGCCCGGCGGATGGTCACCTCGCTGGATGAAATCGTCTGGGCGGTTAACCCCCGGAATGACACCACCGCGTCGCTGGCGAGTTACTTTGGCTCTTATGCCCAACGGCTGCTTGACCTGGCCTCGGTCGCTTGTGGCTTGGACATCGCCGAGGATCTGCCGGAGCGGCCGCTGGACCCAAAGTTCCGGCAGGAACTCTTTTTCGCCTTTAAGGAGGCGCTGACAAACGTGGTGCGTCATGCCGGCGCCACCCAGGTGTGGCTGCGGATTTCCGTGCAGGAAAACCAGCTCGTCGTGGAGGTGGCCGATAACGGGTGCGGCTTTGACTCCCAGGCGCGCCAGGCCGGCAGCGACGGGATTTCCAACATGAACGAGCGCCTGCGCTCGCTTGGTGGTGAATGTAAAATCACCAGTTCGGCGCAGCAAGGAACCACGGTCCGGTTCAGCGCGCCGTTGCCGGGAACATTTTTATGATCAAAGTCGGCATCGTGGAAGACAACAAGACCGTGCGCGAAGGTTTTGAGACCCTGCTCAACCGCACCCCCGGATTTCAATGCGTCTGCACTTGTGGCACGGTGGCCGAGGCCCTGAAGAAAATTCCCAAGGCGCAGCCGGACGTGGTGCTCATGGACATCCAGCTGCCGGATTCCACCGGCGTGGAATGCACGGCCAAGCTCAAGGAGGAGATGCCGGGTATCCACATTGTCATCGTCACGGTCTACGAAGACTCCGAGCGCATTTTTCAGGCGCTGCGGGCGGGTGCCTGTGGCTATCTGCTCAAACGCGCCCAGCCGGAAAAGGTCATCGCCGCCATCCAGGAAGCCCATGAAGGCGGCGTGCCCATGACGCCGGAGATCGCCCGCAAAGTCATCGGCCAGTTTCGCGGCCAGGCCAAGGTGGTGCAGCAAATGGAAGACCTCACCGACCGTGAGCGCGAAGTCCTGGAACTGGTCATGCACGGCCACGCCAACAAGGCCATAGCGGACCGGCTGGGAGTCACCGTGGCTGCCGTAAAATGGCACCTGCAACACATCTACGAGAAGCTCCATGTCCATTCCCGCACGGAAGCCGCGTTAAAATTCAAGCAGGGGCAGACTGCTGAAAACTAGCCGCTCGGCTAGCTAGGCATTTTTCCTATATGGGCTAAGGTTCATGTCGATCCACGCATAACCGACACCGAATCACTTTGCCTGCCTCACCCGTCATTTTTCCCCGTTGTGCCCGCGTGATGAGCCATGCAAACGGTAAAGCCTCCGCATGAAAAAAATTATCGCCTTCATCGCAACTGTCGCCCTGACCGGCCTGGCCAACGCTGCGCTCACCGTTTATGAACCGTTCAATTACACCACTTCGATCCCCAGCGGTACGACCGGCACGGGCACCGGTGAAAGCGGCATCTGGACTTGTGGCACCACCCCTTCCATCGTCACCGGCCTGGGTTACACCGCCCTTCCCGTGGCAAATGGCGCATTGAGCACAACCGGGGGACGGATGAATGTGGGTTTCGCCAGCCCGCTGTCCAGCGGCACCAAGTGGGTGAGTTTCCTGTTCAAGTGCAGCGGCGACCCGGGTGGAAATTTCGATGGCGTTTATCTTAAGGGCGATCAAACCACCAGCCTCTGGGCCGGCTTCCGCGGGGGAGTCAATGGCACCCTGAACGTCTTCGGACTGGCGTCAGTCACCAGCGCCGGCACGGCAACCACGGGAGGAACACCCTTGGGATCTTCCGTCAATATCGCCAACACCACCGTGCATTTGATCGTGCTGCGAATCGATTTCAACACCTCGGGTGCCAACGATACGGTCACGCTGTATGTCGATCCGGCGGCCAACGCCAGCTCGCCCAGCGTGGGCGCGACCACGACGCTGACCACGGTGGATGTAGGAACCATTTCCGCCATTGGCGTGAATGCGCAGGGGGGCACGACCATGACCGTGGACGAATTCCGGGTCGGTGACACTTTTGGCGATGTGATGGGTTATGCCCCGCCTCCCGCAGCCCCGACAGGATTGACCGCCACACCGGGTGTGAACGCGGTTGGCTTGAGTTGGAATGCGACTGCCGGCGCCACCGGCTACAAAGTGTTGCGGGGCACATCCACCGGCGTTTACAACACGACCAATAACGTCGCCCTGAACACCAACTACGACAACACGGTGGTCGGAGGAACGACCTATTTCTATGTGGTGCAAGCCACAAATTCATCCGGCGTCGGTGCCAGTTCCTCGGAAGTTAGCGTGACCCCGACGATTGCATTGCCAAGTGCCCCCACCGGTTTGACCGCCACCGGAACCAACGGCGCGGTCTTTTTGAATTGGACCGGCGGTGCCGGTGCCGCCAGCTACAATGTCAAACGCTCGACCACCAGCGGGACAGAAGTCACCATCGCGAACGCTGGCGCCACCAGCTACACCGATACGGGCGTGGCCAACGGCACGGCTTATTTTTATGCGGTCTCCTCCACCAACAACGCCGGTGAAAGCGCCAATTCTTCTGAGGCCAGCACCACGCCAAATCTTCCGCCGGCCGCACCGACCGGCTTGATCGCCACGGCCGGCACCAATCAAGTTGCTTTGTCCTGGACCGGTTCAGCCGGTGCCGTGAGTTATAACATCAAGCGTTCCACCACCAGCGGTTCCGGTTACAGCATCATCGGTACCGCCACCGCCCCCACGGTGGCCTACACCGACACGACAGCGGTAAAATTTACGCAATATTTCTACGTCGTTTCCGCCGTCAACGGTAATGGCGAAGGCGCCAACTCCAGCCCAGAAGCCACCGCCACACCGCTTGGCGCCTTTGGCCCCACCGATTACGAGCCGTTCAATTATGCCTTGGGAACCCTGGCGAACAACACGCCCAGCACCGGCACCGGTTTCACCGGCAACTGGACCGTGTCGGCTTTCCCGAGCATCGTCGCCGGCCTGACCTATCCCAACCTCCCAACTACGGCCAACGCGTATCAACATGCCGCCGCCGGCGCCCAGACGTTTGAGAATTTGGCGACACCCCTTTCCAGCGGCACCAAATTCATCAGCTTTCTGTTTAAGGGCAGCGGCAATTCCGGCGGCGATTCGGTGGGCGTTTTCTTCAAGGGCAATAACGCCAACAGTCTTTTCGCCGGTTTCCATGTTCCGGATTCGGCTGTCAGCACCGGTTTCGGGCTCGGCACCGTCAATAGCACCGCCCTCGGTGGAGCCACCGGTTTGGGCAGCGCCGTTAGCATCAACAACACCGCCGTGCATTTGATCGTGTTGGAAATTGATTTCAATACTTCCGGGGTCAACGATACGGTCAGCCTGTGGATCGACCCGCCGGCGGGCGTGGCCACGCCCGGTGTGGCCGCCAATGTGGTGAACAGCAGCTTCGATGTCGGAACCATCTCTGCGTTTGGAATCAACATCACCGGCGGCTACAACCCGGTCATTGATGAAGTTCGCATCGGTGATTTCTACGGTGATGTGGTGGGATACGGCCTCGCATCAAACCCGACGATTCCAACCACGGTTGCCATTTCCGTGGCCCAAGGCGGGCAGGTAGGTTGGACCGCCTCCAGTACCAACAGCTACCAACCCCAGCGGTCAGCGGACAACAATTCGTGGACCAACTTTGGCGGCTTCTTCGTCGGCAACACCGTTTCCTCAGTTTATGAAACAACACCCCAGCCCTACTATCGCGTGTTGGAATTTCTGCCGGGCGCCCCTGGTCCGAATGTGATGGTCAATGGCAGCTTTGAAACGCCCGCCGCCAATAACATTGGTGCGGCCAACTGGAACGGCCCTGCCAGCAACGGCACCGCCAATCAATACGTCACGAACCAGTACGGAGCCTTGTTGCCGACCGATGGCTCCAGCATGTTGTTCATGGAAGGCACCAACGGCACCGGCTCATTGGTGTCGAGTGATTTGCTGCCCATCAGTGGCGGACTCACTTACAAAGTTGTTTTTGATGCCGCCAATCCGGTTCAGTTCAACGGCGCGAACCCGCAATATCAGGTGGAGTTCTTTGATTCCGGCAATGGCTTTATTTCCAACACCGGCTTTGGGAGCTTGCAATCCGTCGGCGCCGGTTGGACAACCATCAGCAATAATTACGCGGCTCCCGCGAATGCCGCGAGCATGCACATCGAATTCCTTGAAGCCGTCGGTGGCGGCGCGCATTGGGTCACTCTGATCGACAACATCCGGGTGAGCACCTTGGCCGCGATCGGCAGCACCAATATTCTGACGCCCACGCTGCAACTGGGAGCGACCTTCACGGGAACGGTGATCAGCAACGGTGTGACGACGGCGTCACAGGCGTCGGGCAACATCATTTTCCTGACCAACAATGTGGGATTAAGCACCAACACCGTGGCACTCGGCGGCGCCACCAGCGCAACGGCCATCATCACCCCACCCTACACCATCAAGGCCATCTACTCGGGCGACGGCACCTACCTCAGCAGCACGAATACGCTGACTGTGAACAATGCATCGGCCACGGTAACGCTGAATAACTTGAACCAGACGTATGACGGCACGGCGCGCATTGTCTCCGCCACAACTGTGCCACCGGGCCTGACGGTCAATTTTGCCTACAATGCCTCCGCCAATGCGCCAACCAATGCTGGCAGCTATCAGGTGATCGGTACGGTTTCCGACGTTGTCTATGCCGGCGGTGCGACCAACACCCTGACGGTAGCCAAGGCCGCGGCTACGGTGACGCTCGGCAGCTTGAACCAGACGTATGATGGCACACCCAAAAACGCCACGGCCACGACCATCCCGGACGGCTTGACGGTGATCTATACCTACAACGGCTCAGCCAGCGCCCCGATCAACATCGGCACCTATCAGGTGATCGGCCTGGTGTCAGACATCAATTACTTCGGTGGCGCCACAAACAGCTTTGCGATCGTCAGCGGCATCAGCAACACCCCCACCAACATCACGGCCATCGTCTCGGGCAATCAACTCACGATTGCATGGCCGGCCGACCATCGGGGTTGGATCTTGCAGGCGCAGACCAACAACATAAGCACGGGCATCACGACGAACTGGGTCGATGTTTCCGGCAGCGAAACGAACATTCAATCGGTGATCAATATTGACCCGGCAAATCCCACGGTGTTCTTCCGGTTGCGAACGCCGCCCGTGCCGGTGCAGCCGCCCGCCGGCTTGCAGACGACTTCCTCCGGAACGACCAATGCCATCGGCCTGGCTTGGACGGCCAGCCCCACACCCGGCGTCACCGGCTATCGCGTTCTTTATGGCACGGACAGCGGAAATCTCACGAACACTGTCGATGTCGGCAACGTGACCAGCACTGTCCTTGTTGGATTAACGGGCGGACAAACCTATTATATCGCGGTCGTCGCCGTTTCGGCCGATGGCCAGAGCCCGGCGGCGGATGCCACCATCACGGCCCAGCCGGATAACGGCGGCAGCATCGTCCCGCTCTTCGATGCCAGCACGGTGCTGGAGCCGGAAACAACGGTGGCCACCACCAATGCACTGATCACTTATCTTGCGGATCGTGCCCGCGACCGTCATGCGCGCGAAAGCCAGTTCATGCTCTACGATCACTACCTGAGTTGGTATTGGGAACAGCGCGTGGCGAACATCCAGATCATCGACCATGTGGCTAAAGGCGGAACGGATATCATCTTTAATTACACCACGCAGGATCAGCTGAATCCCGCCGAGTTCCGGACGTTTTACCGCGGCATCACCACGGTGGCGGAATACAACAACAACCAGCAAGCCACGCTGGTGTCAACCAACCCCTCGACCGTCGTCCCGGGCGAAACCGATTTTAACTACACCGCCAGCATCAGTGCCAACGCCCAGTTCAACCGGCCGTTGCAGATCGGAGACCGGGTGGAAGTGGAGATCAGCCAGTTCCTCCTGAATCCGATGAATGGACGCGATAATTACTATGGCACAGTACTGCTCTACGTCGTCGGCCAGGGCATCGTGCCGTGGGAAGAAGGCCAGGACCAGGGGCTGACCGGCGGCGTGATCGGCAACGTCAACCAGAACCTCGATTCCTATCCGATGCCCACGAACGGCTGGCTGGGTGGGCTCGTCACTTTGCCCTACCAATATTCTAACGAGCCGTCGAACCACTTCAAGGAATTCGCCGGCAACATCTCGCCCGCGAGCGGAAACCTGTTCATGCTCGGCCGCCGTCTGCATCACACGGACTTTGGCGACGGCACGCATTCCGAGCCGGATAATCCGGTCTTCACGAACCAGATCGGCAAACTCGGGCCGAAGTTCGTCAATCGCAGCTGCATCGCCTGTCACGTGAACAATGGCCGTGCCCTGCCCCCGGCCATCGGCGCACCCATGCTTCAGTCCGTGGTTAAAGTCGGGAGCAATGCCAGCGGCGCGCCGGACCCGACCCTTGGTTCGGTCCTGCAATCGCAATCCACCACCGGACCGGGCGAAGGCAGCGCCACGATTTCCAGTTACACCACCACCAGCGGACAATATGGCGACGGCACGCCGTATTCGTTGCAAAAGCCGAATTACACCTTCCAAGGCACCACGCCGGCCTTTTTCTCCATTCGCCTCGCGCCGCAACTCGTCGGCCTGGGACTGCTCGAAGCCGTGAGCGAAAGTACCATCAGCGCCCTGGCCGATCCTAATGACGCCGACCACGACGGCATTGCCGGCCGGATGCAAATGGTGAAGGACCCGGAAACGGGGCAGTTGCGCCTGGGCCGTTTCAATTACAAGGCCGGGAAAGCCCGGCTCAGCCATCAGGTGGCCGGGGCGCTCAACAACGACATGGGTGTGACGACTTCGGTATTCCCCGTGCTGGACGGCGACACAAACAGCGGGCCGGTGGAAATTTCCGACACGGAACTTAATGAAATGACGCGTTACATTTCCGTGCTGGGCGTCAGCGCCCGGCGCGATCTGACCAATGTACAGGCGTTGCAAGGCGAGCAGCTTTTCGCCAGCGCCAACTGCGTGAAGTGCCATGTGCCGACCCTGATAACGAGCCCGTATCATCCCATCACCGAACTGCGTAACCAGACGATCCACCCTTACACCGACCTCCTGTTGCATGACATGGGGCCTGGCCTGGCCGACAACATGGGTGAAGGTGTCGCGACCGGAGCCCAATGGCGCACGCCGCCACTTTGGAGCATCGGCCTCACCGCCGGGGTCAGCCAGGGTGAGGCGTATTTGCACGATGGCCGTGCCCGCACCCTGGAAGAAGCCATCCTCTGGCATGGCGGCGAAGCCGAGGCATCCAAGGAAATATTTCGCAACATGTCCGCAACCGATCGTGCCGCCGTCATTGCATTCCTGAAATCACTATGATTTTAAAGGGCCAAAACCGGATTCTAAAAACTAGCCGCTCGGCTAGCTAGGCGGATGGCCGCGCCATGTTACGGTAGTAATGAATCCCGCAGCATACCCAGAACCCTAGAACTAAAATGAACGCCATCAAACCGACCATCCCGTCCACAGACAGTCGTTTCCGTCTGGCCAAAGTCCTCAAGCAGACATCTCTCGCCTGCCTTGCAGTGGCAGCTCTGCTTGCCAATACCCGCCCGGCCCAAGCCGGCACCACCGTATTGGTTGACCCGGCCATCATCCAAACTGGCTTCATGAACGTATTCGCCGCGCCCGGCACCGGTTATCAGTTTGGCAGCGGGTGGGCCGGAACAGATCTGCGCGCTCTCTACTCGGATCCCGCTCTTCTGACTCTGTTGACTTGCACCAATGTTTCCGCCCCGGGAAATTCTTACTGGGTCAACGCCGACGGCACCGGCGGCAAGTGGATGGATGCGAGCTGGTATCAGCAGGCTGACAATCTCCTCAGCAGCAACATCACATTTTCCGGCAACGTGGTCAGCTACTCGTTCCCGACCAATTACACCTGCTCCGCGTTCATCAAAGTATTCAACTCCAGTTTCACCGTCCTGCAATCGGCTGTCATTCCCTTGACCAACGGCCAGACCTATCTGTCCGACACGGGAAATGTTTTTGTGGCCGGCAACAGTTTCTTCAGCCTCAACCTCACGGCAACCAATGCCGGAGCGGCGCACGTCCAGTATGGTTTCGAGACGACCGGCCCGAACGCGCCGCTCACCAACAATCCTGACACCTACTTCGCGGTCATCCGCACCGCGTCTCTTGATTCGACCAACGCCCTGACCAACCCCGGGTTTGAATCCGGACTCACGGGCTGGACAGCCTACGGCAACGGCAATGTCACGGAAAATTCGGGCAACCGGTACTATAACGGCGGCAGCGCGGTGGACGCCCTCCCGGTTCAGGTTTTTGAGGGGCTCACCGTTCAGAAAACATTCCCGCAATTTACAGGCGGGGCGAACTATAGCGGCGTTTTTCAGGACGTTCCGACCGGTCCCGGCTCCATCTGGTCGGCTGATGCCAAATGCCTGACTTCCATTCAGGACCAAGTCGGTGGCGCCAACCAGTATTGGATCGAGGTCACGTTCCGCGATTCGTCCGCCAATGTGCTGGCCACCTATCAGTCACCCATCATCGATACCACTTCGCCGACGGATGCCTGGATCGACATGCGCGTGACCAATGCCGTGGATGGCGGTCTTACCTTCACCGCCCCGGCGGGCACGAGCTTCGTGCGCTTGCAGGCGGTCTACTATCAGCCGTATGGCTATGCCGGTGGCAGTGTTTATGCCGATTCAATGGTGCTGGACGATCTCTCGCCGGCCGATCCTTCAATCACCTCCCTGCCGGCCAGCCACACTGCCCAAGTGGGTGATACTGTCAGCTTCACCGTAGGCGCCAGCGGCCAGACCACCTTGCATTATCAATGGCAGACGAACAATGTGAACCTCACTGATGGCGCCTTCGTTTCCGGCTCGACCAGCAACATCCTGACCTTGTCCAATGTTCAGCAGTCGCAGGCCGGTGCTTATACGGTGGTGGTTACCGATACCGCCGGGTCGATCTCTGCCAGCGCGAACTTGGCCGTGCTCACCTGTGCGCAAGCCCAGAATCTTTTGGGCAATCCCAGCTTTGAAGGAACCGGCTTTTCGCCATGGAGCACTTTCAACGGGTGCGAACAGCTCACCAATGGAGCCACGGTATTCGGCCAGGCCGTCACCGCTTATGACGGAAACACCTCGGCCCACGTCTACGCCAACGGCCAGTATAACGGCGCTTATCAGGATTTGGCCGTCACGCCGGGCAAGGTGTATACGGCCGACGCCTGGTTTTTCCTGCCGTCCTCGGACCCGTTCTCCGATGGCAACGTGGTTGATTTGGAGGTTCAATTCAAGAGTGGCGGCAGTGTGCTCGCGTTCTATAGATCGTCACTGATCATGACGACGGGCGGTGTGAACCCCTTCCCGACGGATCAATGGTTTCAGTTGCAAGCCACCAACGGTTTCGCCGGCGATTTCGTGACTCCGACCGCCAATGCGAGATATCTGGTGGCCCCGCCCGGCGCGACCACCGTCCGCTACCAGGTGACGATGAACGATCAAGGGGGAGCTGGCTCGATTTTGTTTGATTCCATGAGCTTCCGCGAAAAAGTCCCGGTCAAATTGTCCGCCATCCCCAGCGGCGCGAATATCAATCTGTCTTGGACCTCCACGTGCGATACGTCCTATCAAATCATGGTTAAAACCAATTTGGCTGACGACTGGGCACCCACTGGTGCACCTGTTTCGGGCAACGGCGGACTGGTGACCGTTCCCCTGCCGACCGCCGGGGTGAGCCACCAGTTTTACAAAGTTCAAACGCAATAAACCGGCACTGTACCCGGAGGCCACCATTGGGTGCGGCCTTCGGGGTGACTAAATCGATCCTTATGATCCATAGACGCAAAAAAGAAAGTATCCCGACCTGCGGGGTGGCGGCGGGAAATGTTCCGGCGAGCGGGCGGTGCCGGGGGGCTTTCACCTTGATCGAACTCTTGGTGGTCATCGCCATCATCGCGATCTTGGCGGCGATGTTGCTGCCCGCCCTGGCCAAGGCCAAAGAGAAAGCCAAGGGCATCGCATGCACGAACAACAATAAACAGATCGCCCTGGCCATGATGATGTATGCCGGAGATAACAGTGAGACACTTCCGCCCATGAACGCCACCTATCCGCCCACCGCCAACTGGTGGAACAAAATCATGGATACGGGCAACTATATCACCAGCAGCAGCACTTCCAACAATGTCTGGCGCTGTCCGGTGGTGCAGGACTCGGAGATTTCAATCATTTATCCAGGTACGCTTAATACGCGGTGCGAAGGTTACGGGCCGCTGGAGAACGGGGTTATTCGCTATCCCCGGGATCCGGCCACTAACAAACCACTGGGCAGCAAAAAACTGTCACAGATAAATCGCACCTCCCAGATCTGGCTGATCGGTGACATCGGCACCCCGAAGACCAACCCAAACGTGGACAAACAACCGACCGGGTATAATACGGAACTGACTACCTTCCAGCCGGATCCGACAACCGGTTGGAGCAACCAGGGAGTTTCAAATTTCAAACAACCCGGATGCCGGCACAATTCCCGGGCCGTGCTTTCGCTCTGCGACGGTCACGTCGAGGCTTTGAAGTGGGCCGACTTGCGTGCCGATATCAACGATGTATTTGCCATCAATTCTTACTGATCAAATGTCTTTAAAGTTTCAAAACGGAAAGGGTTTTAATATGCCAGATTACATCCGGGCCAATTCTTTTCCCCGGTCCCGGCGGGCGGCCACCATCACCATTCTGCTGGCCGGACTGAACTTGTCATCCCAATCATTGCACGCGAGCCCGGCCTCCGATGCGGATGTGTTGCTCGCCAAAATGACCATTGATGAAAAGATCGGCCAGATGGTGCAGGTGGATTCCGGCGCGCTCAAGGATAAGGCCGATGTGCAAAAGTATTTCCTCGGCTCGGTTCTAAGCGGGGGCGGCTCCGACCCGGCGGACAACCGGCCGGAATCTTGGCTAAACCTTGTCAGCGACTTTCAGGCCCAAGCCTTGCAGACCCGGCTCAAGATTCCCCTGCTCTACGGCATCGATGCCGTCCATGGTCACAACAACATCCTTGGCGCGGTCATCTTCCCGCATCATGTTGGTTTGGGCGCGACCCATGATCCGGACCTCGTTGAAAAAGCTGAACGCGTGACCGCCGAAGAGGTGGCCGGCACCGGCATCAACTGGGCCTTTGCGCCGTGCATCGCGGTTTCGCGCGACATCCGCTGGGGCCGGAGCTACGAAAGTTTTGGCCAGTCAACCGAACAGGTTGCGGAATTTGGCGTTGCGGGCATCAAGGGCTTCCAAGGCGCCCGGCTAAACGATAAATCGGTTCTGGC
This sequence comes from Candidatus Acidiferrales bacterium, assembly GCA_035482455.1. Taxonomy (GTDB): domain Bacteria; phylum Verrucomicrobiota; class Verrucomicrobiia; order Limisphaerales; family UBA11358; genus UBA11358. The sequence goes on from DATHQS010000122.1 coordinate 26,990, forward strand.
CTGCGCCAAGCACTTTGCCGGTGATGGTGGAACGGAAAACGGAAAAGATGAAGGCAACACGGTCTGCGATGAGGCGACCTTCAGAAAATTGTATCTGTCGCCTTACGCCGCCGCCATCAAGGCCGGCGTCGGTTCCATCATGGTCTCCTTCAATAGTTGGAATGGAGAAAAAATGCATGGCAACAAACATCTCTTGACCGATGTGCTCAAGGGCGAGATGGGTTTCCAGGGCTTTCTGGTTTCTGACTGGGCGGCGATCGACCAGCTTGGACCGGACTACAAAACGGACATCGCAACCTCCGTCAACGCCGGCCTGGACATGGCCATGATTCCGAACGGTCCTGGTGAAAACAATAACTACCAGCAGTTCATCACCGACCTGAAAGAACTGGTTGCTGCCGGAAAAGTTCCCGAGTCACGTATTGATGACGCCGTGCGTCGAATTCTGCTCGTAAAATTCCAAATGGGCCTGTTCGATCGTCCGGCCACGGACCCGGCGCTCACCGCCGGCATCGGCTCACCCGCCCACCGCCAGGTTGCCCGTGAATGTGTGCGTGAATCGTTGGTGCTCCTTAAAAATTCCAACCATGTTCTGCCTCTGAAAAAAAGCCTGAAACATATCGCCGTTGTCGGCAAGGCGGCGGATGACCTCGGCATCCAATGCGGCGGGTGGACGATTGACTGGCAGGGCAAGACTGGCGCGGTCACCACCGGCGGCACAACGCTCCTGTCCGCCATCAAGAATGCCGCCGGCGCCGGCACCGAAGTCACCTTCTCACCCGATGCCCAAAATCTGAAAGCCGCCGATGTGATCATCGTGGCCGTCGGCGAAGAGCCGTATGCTGAAATGAAGGGCGACCGGCAGGATTTGAGCCTCGCGTCTGCCGATGCTGCGCTGGTTGCCAGCGCCAAGGCCACCGGCTCACCCGTCGTCACCCTGCTCTATTCCGGCCGGCCGCTCGTGCTCGGTTCCGCCCTCGATCAGAGCGATGCCTTTGTCGCCGCATGGCTACCCGGCACCGAAGGCCAGGGCATCGCGGATGTCTTGTTCGGCAAAGCTGCCCCCACCGGCAAGCTTCCCCGCTTGTGGCCTGCTGACAACAACCAGTTGTCCGTTGACCACATTACCGGCCAGCCTCTTTTCCCGGTCGGATACGGCCTCACCTACGAATACCTTTCCCAAAAGTAAATGGACAAACGACGTACGGCTGTTCCGTTCCGGCTTGCCGTTTATATCGGCGTGGCGGCCCTGTTATTTGCTGCCACAGGCAGCAAAGCGGCCAGCCTGCTCAGTAATCCGGGATTTGAATCCGACCCCGACGGCCATAATCAAAACCTGCTCGGCTGGCAAATGTTTGGCGCAAATGTTTATAACGAGACGGGCGCCCAGGCTCACGGTGGCACCAATTATTTCAAGATCTACCAGGCTTTTAATGGCGCGGTAAATTATTCCGGCATCTATCAAGATTATATCTCGGGTCCCGGCGCGATCTATTCGGCTGACGGGTGGGCCTTCACTGCCACCAGTGATGTCCTTGCCGGCCAGAACATGGCTTGGATAGAGGTCTCCTTCCGGGATGCGACCGGGAACATGCTCGCGCTATACCGGTCGGCCTTGATCACCACCAACACCATCGCCACCGGGGCTTTCCCAAAAAATCAATGGAACAACCTGCCGGTTACCAATCAGTACGATCCCAACACCATTCAACAAACGAACAGTGTTACCAGGCTGGTTGCGCCGCCAGGCACCGTTTTCCTCCGCTATCAGATGATGCTTCAAGGTCCCGCTGATTTTGCCAACGGCTCGGTCTATTTTGACGATTTGAACCTGGTCCAGCTTGGCAACGCATCCTATGGCAACATGAACATCGTCTGGACCGACGAATTTGACGGAACCAACATCAACACCAACACTTGGACCTATGACCTTGGCGCCGGCGGTTGGGGTAACAATGAATTTGAATACTACACAAACCGCCCCAGTGATGCTTTTGTGACAAACGGCCAGTTGCACATCGTTGCCCGTCAGCAATCCATCGGCGGTGCCAGCTACACCTCGGCGCGGATGAAATCGCAGGGGTTGTTTTCTTGCAAGTACGGCCGCATCGAATGGCGCGCAAAAATGCCCCAGGGCGTCGGTTGCTGGCCTGCCCTCTGGCTGCTGGGCACGAACATCAGCACCGCCATCGGCTGGCCCGGTTGCGGTGAGATAGATGTGATGGAAAACAACGGCAGCGACCCTTCGTTTGCCCATGGCAGCATCCATTCTGGGAGCGATGCCACCGCCATCTATAATTTCGTCGATGGCTCTTCGATAACCAATTTTCACACCTACACCCTCGACTGGATGACCA
>DATHQS010000123.1:0-2682 GCA_035482455.1 Candidatus Acidiferrales bacterium
TCCACCCGCAACATGCGCATGGCCGTTCCATTCGCCCGCATCCAAGTTGCGTGCGCTCCGCCCGGGGCAGGCGCATTGGATAAACCGGATGCGGACCAGATGTCAGGAGAAAACCGGACGTCCTCCGCATGGCCCACATCAAATATCTGGTCCAGATCAATCCCCTTGTAGAGCGGCGAACCGATCAGCGTGCGCAGGATGTGTTTGTCACCGCCGCCAGACACGCCCTGATACGAATTGACCAATGCCACATTCTGCACCACCGAATCGCCTCCCAGCCGGACGGTGAACGGATAGCCAACGATGGCGGCCGGATTCTGGTTGGGATACCAGATGTTCACGTCGCGCAACGCGGTTGAGTTGTTCATGGTGATGAAGGGCGTACCATTCGTCAGCCCGGCACCGTGATAAACTTTAAAAGTTGTTCCGACCAAGCCGCCACCGTTTTTCGTCCAGTCTTTCCAATCGCCATGCAAGATCACCCCCGTCGGGATGGATATGTTCTGGGAAAAGCCGTAATTGCCCGCCGGCACAAAAACCACACCGCCGCCGGAACCGCCGGAATTATAGACCGCATTCATCGCCGCCTGGAAGGCACCGCTGTCATCCGTGACGCCATCGCCCACCGCGCCATATTGTTGCGGCGTCGCGACGGCGACCACGATTTCATTGGTGTTCAACGTGGGTACAATCACGCGGGGCTGGTTGGGCGAAACATAAGACAACAGCACGCGCTTGTTCGCCACGTCATCCGTGATGGTCGCCCCCGATGGAATGGTCCCGGTCACAAAACTGCCGGAACCAGTGCGCGCCCCGCTGTATTGCAACAAGGTGGTCGTACCGGATTGAACCACGTTCAGCACGTTCACCGTGACGTTGCCGTTCATGGACAGAACCCCGCTGTCGCTGACCAGCGGAACGGAAAAATTACGCAAGCCGGCCAGATTGAAAGCCAGCGTCGGCGTGCCGCTGCCCAGTGTCAAACTGGTCATCGGCAGTGACGTGGTTGCATTGGCTGCGGTCACGCTCAAGGTGCCGCCTATCGTATTGGTATAAGCCATCGCGGCATTCGCCGCCGTCGTCAACGCCACGGTGCCGTTGCTGATTGTCGTGCCGCCCGTGTATGAGTTCGAGCCGGACAAAGTCACTGTCCCGGTGCCTGACTTAAACAACCCCAGCTTGGCGCCCGTGCCGCTATTTTGCAGAGAACCGCCGAATGTAGGGCTGCCGTTGCCAAGCGTCAGCGTGACCGAAGTGCCCGCCGCCGTATTATCCACGACACCACCGGTGCCAGAGAGATTGCCGATCGTTTCATTGTTACCGTTCAGATCGAAGGTTCCCCCGGAAGCCAGGGTGACGGTGGCACCATCATAAATCTGATCGCCACCCGTGCCGGTGATTTTGGCCAGGCCACCGTTGTTCACCGTCAGCCCCGGACCTCCGATGGCATGCGTGCCGCCGTTGCTCGACTTGTTCAGATTGACGCCACCGCCGTTCACAATGATCCCCGTGCTGCCGTTGTCGCCGTTGCCGCTGGTTGTCCAAACGCCGGTGCCGGTCTTGGTGACCAGGAAATTTCCGTTATTGGGCGAATTAACGGAGCCGGAACGGCCCGCCGCGCCCGTGGTCAGCACGCGTCCTGCAGCCACCGTCCAGATCTGGTTTGCACCGAGGTTGAGCGGGCTGCAATCCACCGTCAGATTGACCGTTGCGTTGGCGAGATTGATGCCGCTGCTCAAAGTCAACGTCGTGTTGCCGGCAATGTAGACTGGTGCAGCGGGATTGCTGATGACGATGCCTCCCCATATTGCCGCGCTGCCAAGTGTGTTGGTGCAATTTGCCGGAGTCGACACGGTGGCGTTCCAGATCGCATTCTCGGTTCCCGTCGGCGCGATACCACTGACCCAACTGGCGCCCAGCTCCAGGTTGCTGAGGTTGTTGATTTTGACCTGGTCAGCATGCGCCGCGAGAAAGACCAGCCCGGACAGCCAGCCGATCAACAACCGTTGGGGCGAAAGGAAAATGAAAATGGATTTTTTCCCCATGACGACATCAGGTTAAGGGCAAAACATACGCCACAACCGCGGCAAAGGATACGACCCAGTTCATCTTAACAAAGAAAAGGGCGGGAAAATGTCTCATGCTCTACGAAAATCAAAAAAAACATCGCGGAACAATCCGGCGATTTATTGCTGACCTCCATAAACTGGCCCATCAACCACAATTGAGCCATCCCCGTTTACGGGGATATCTCGTCCTTTGACCGGGATCGCAGGTTCGGCGACGGATTCAACCGCCGCTTTTCGCCTATAACAAAGGCACCCGGGTTTGTCCGCTGGTTTGGATTTTAACGGTGGCGGTTTTCAAATCCTTGGCGGTCGCGGTCAACGATATCACTCCGGCCCGCTGGCTGGACTGTACAATCACTTGCGCGAGACCGTTAAAGGCTTTTCGCTCGACGGCCTTGTCCGCCTCATGGCTGCTGGGATCGCCGTTGCCAACACCGATGATTTTTCCCGGCCCGTTTAGTTCAAAATGGACCGGATTGTCCGCGGTTGGCACAACGCGGCCTTGTGAATCCACGACCGCTACATTTATGACGCTGACATCGGCACCGTCGGCATCGATGGCGGTGCGGTCCGGTGAAAGCCGGAGCGCCGCCGGAGCGCCCGTGGTTTCAAC
>DATHQS010000124.1:0-13314 GCA_035482455.1 Candidatus Acidiferrales bacterium
AATGGATGGCCAAACTTGGCACGAACGCCCATCGCTTCGGCATCGAGTGGTCGCGCTTGCAAGCCGCGCCGTTCGCGCCGCTCAATCAAAACGAGCTGGCGCGCTACATCGACCAGCTCGACCGCATGAAGGCGGCGGGGATCACGCCCATGGTCGTGCTGCATCATTTCTCCAATCCACCGTGGATCAATGCCGCTGGCGGTTGGACCAATGCGGCCACGATTCCCGCGTTTGTTGATTACGTCCGCCAGCTTGTCGCCGCGTTGAAGGAGCGGGTTTACCTGTGGAACACCTTCAACGAGCCGGACACTTACGCCTGCGTAGCGTATCTGCTCGGCGGTTTTCCGCCGCAACGCAAAATGCAGCTCGGCCAGTTCCGCCGCGTCATCGGCCACATGGCCCGCGCCCATGAACAAGTCAGCCGCATCATCCGTCGCGATGGCCACGCCGGTCGCAAACCTGAGGTGGGCATCGCCAAGAACTGGACCTTCTTCCACGCCTACCAGCGGTTTTCGCCGTGGGACCGCATGACGGCCTTCGGCTGCCACTACACGTTCAACAAGTTTGTGCTCGATGCCTTTCTCGGCGGGTGGCGGCGGCGCGCCTCCACCTACATCGGCCTGAATTATTACGGCCGCGTCCGCTTCCACCATTTCAACGCCATGATCCCCGCCAGCGGCGCGCCGGTGAAACGCCTGCAGGATTTCGGCTTCGTGTGCGATGACATGGTTGAGCGTTATCCGGAAGGGTTGGAAAAAATCCTGACCTACCTGCAACGCAAACTGCGTCTCCCCATCTACATCACGGAACATGGCGCGGCGTCCAATGACGAGGCTTTCCGCGAACGCGACCTGCGCGAAAATCTCACCTCGCTGCACCGCGCCATCGCTTCCGGTGTGGACGTGCGCGGGTTTTTCTACTGGTCGCTGCTGGACAATTTCGAGTGGCAGTTCGGCTACACCAAAAAGTTTGGCCTGCTCGCCGTGGACTTTGCCGATGAAAAACTTCCGCGCCGCCCGAAGGCCCTCGCCGGCGTGTACGAAAAGATCTGCCGGGCGAATGCGCTGCAACCTTGAGCCGGAGGTTTTCTTCATCCACTCGCCGGCTGGAAGCCGGCGCTCCCGGTCCCGCTTACTTCATCAGGCTCATCTGCTTCGGCGTGACCAGCCACCGGAGCGTCGCGCAGCGGGCATAGCGCAACTCTGCCACTTCCAGCCGCGCCAGCCCGCCCTTGCGCAGGTCGATTTCCGCCGTCGTGCCGCCCGTGGTCAGCAGCGCGATGAACCGGCTCAGGTAGGGCTCGTGGCCGACCAGCAGAACATTCTCCAACGGCGCCTGCAATCCGTTCACCTGCTCGATGAGCGCCTTCGGGCTGCCTTCCGGCGCAAGGTGGTCGCTGAAGACAATCTTGTGCTCCGCCCCCAATGCCTCGGTGACCATCTGCGCCGTCTGCCGCGCGCGCAGCAACGGGCTCGACAGCACGGCGTCGAAAGTCAGTTCCATCTTCCGCATCGCCCACGTCACATCCCCCAGCCGCTGCTTGCCCTTCATGGACAACGGCCGTTCCGCATCCGGCAACCTTTTCGGCAAACCGTCCTCACCGGGGTCGCTCGCGATGCCGTGACGCAGGATGTAAAGGTTCATGCTCTTTTCTTTTTCGGGAACGGCGAGTCCACGATCTCCACGCGCGGAATCTTTTCCTTCACCTTTTCCGGCGCCTTCGGCGATGCCAGGGCGATGAACTCCGTCTGGCTGCGGTGCGGCGTGTCCCCGTTGACGATCTTTGCGCGCGTATAAACCCCGTCCGGCCCGAGGAACCGCGCCTTCACGTTGTCCGCCAGCGCCACGCCCAGGATTTCACGGTACACCCGGTCGCACACGATGCCGTCCTCGATCGGGAACACCACCTCGATGCGCCGGAAAAGGTTCCGCGGCATCCAGTCCGCGCTGCCCACGTAGATCTCCGCCTGGCAGGCGTTCTCAAAATAATAGATCCGGCTGTGCTCCAGGAAACGGTCCACGATGCTGCGCACCGTGATGTTTTCGCTCAACCCCGGCACGCCCGGCCGCAGGCAGCAGATACCGCGGATGATCAGCTCGATCTTCACGCCCGCCTGCGACGCCGCATACAGCGCCTCGATCAACTGCGGCTCCACGAGCGAATTGAATTTCGCGATGATGCGCGCCGGCAAACCGCGCTTCGCATTCGCCGCCTCGCGCGCGACCAGTTGCAGCATCTTCGTGTGCAGGTCGAACGGCGCCACGACCAGCTTGTTCATCCCTTGGAACTGGCAGATGCCCGTCAGCAGATTGAACAGGTTCGTCGCGTCCTCGCCGAACTCCGGCCGGCACGTCAGCAGGCTCAGGTCCGTGTACAGCTTTGACGTCGTCGGATTGTAATTGCCCGTCGCCAGGTGCACGTAACGGCGGATCTCGTTGCCCTCGCGGCGCACCACCAGCGCGCACTTCGCGTGGATCTTGTAGCCCACCAGCCCGTACACCACGTGCACGCCGTTCTCCTCCAGCTTGCGCGCCCACTCGATATTGTTCGCCTCGTCGAACCGCGCGCGCAATTCCACCACCGCCGTCACCTGCTTCCCGTTGTTCACCGCGTTCATCAGCGCCCCGACGATGCGCGGATCGCCGCCCGTGCGGTACAACGTCATCTTGATCGCCAGCGTGTCGCTGTCCACCGCCGCATGCTCCAGGAACTCCACCACGCTCGAATAACTTTCGTACGGATGATGCAGCAAAATGTCGCGCTCCCGGATCGCCGCGAACAGATCCTTCTTGTCCTTCAAGGCCGGCGCGACCGGTGCCGTGAACGGCGCATCGCGCAACTCCGGCGAATGGTTGCCGGAGTACAGCATCATCAGCCGCGACGGATTCAGCGGCCCGTCCACGAGATACAAATCCTGTTCCGTCAGGTGCAGCGTCTTCAGCAGCGCCTCGCGGATTTCCACCGGGCAATCGGACGATATCTCCAGCCGCACCGCGTGGCCGCGCCGGCGCTTGTGCAATTCCTCCTCCACCGCCTTCAGCAGGTTCGGCGTGTCGCCCTCGTCCACGTACAGCTCGCTGTTCCGTGTCAGGCGGAACTGCCAGCAGCCCAAAATCTGCGTGCCCGGAAACAGGTCCGCCAGGAAATGCGCGATCAGTTCGCCGAGAAAAACGTAGTCCCGCCGGCCTTCCTCGTGCGGCAGCTGGATGAGCCGCGGCAGGATCGCCGGGCATTGCACCACCGCCAGATGCTTCAGCGACGTGCCGTTCTTGGGTATCTCCAGCCGGATCATCAGGTTCAGCGACTTGTTCAGCAGTTGCGGAAACGGATGCGCCGGGTCGATCGCCAGCGGCGTCAGCACCGGCCGCACCTGGCTGTGATAAAACTGGTCCAGCCACTTCATGTCCTCCGCCTTGAGCTGCGCCAGCTCGAGGATGCGGATTTTTTTCTGCGCCAGCGCCGGCTGGAGCTGCTCATGCCAGCACGCATACTTGTCCTTCACCATCTGGCGCACCCGCTGTGTGATCGCCTGAAAAACCTCCAGCGGCGTCGATCCGTCCGCGGTGCGCGTCGCGCTCCCGCTCTCGATCTGCTGCTTCAAACCGGCCACGCGCACCTCAAAAAACTCGTCCAGGTTCGAGCTGACGATCGTGAAGAACTTCCGGCGTTCCAGCAGCGGGTTCGTGGGATCCAGCGCCTCATCCAGCACCCGCTGGTTGAACTCCAGCCAGCTCAGTTCCCGGTTGATGAAGCGCGCTGCGCCTGCTGCCTTGTCTTTCATGTGTCAGTGGTGTGTATGGTCAACGGATGCCTATGTTAGCCGCTGTCCCGCCGAAGCCAAAGTTACAAATTCAGGCCGTTTTCGGAGTTAAAGAGTTAACGAGTTTAAGGGTTGAAGAGTTTAAGCGGCGGTTTGGCGGGCATGGGAGGCGCGGCTCGGAAAGGGTCTGGCGTCTGGGGTCTCGGGCCTGGCGGGATGCGGGAGGCGTCCGCCTTCGCCAAGGGTACTAGCGTACGGCCAACCGCGTTGGCTCCGGCGGCGACTGGTTAGGCATCTTGGTCATATCTTCAAACTAACTCGAACCAAGAAAAACTCCGACCAGCTTGATAACGCCGAGAGCCATCAATAGCCAGCCAAACCATCTGCCGTTTTTCTTAATCTTCTCTGCCATCTCTGGCCTCTCTTTTCCCTGCTCAATGCGCTTCGCGATGTGCTTCGCCAGATAAAACTGAACGAAAACGCCGAAGGCAATCCAGAATCCGGCATCCAAAAGTGAGCCTATAAATTGTCCTTTATTCATAATCGCGAATTACGCCAACGACCCAATCCCGCGACGGCGGGACACACGGGAACGGTGGCAGGGTGAACCCGCAGGCTAAAGCGTGAACCGGCGGTGGCCAACCGCGTTGGCTTCAGCCTTCGCTTTGCTTCGGCCCGACAGGCCGGCGACTGGTTAGGCCACAGCGTGTAAATCTCAACAAGCATAATGTCCCATCATATACTTTATGACCTTAATCCTCTTATCGTTTTTGTCATAAATCAGAACGTGTCCCCAATCAGTCCCATTTACAGCAACTGGGATCACGAGGGCGTGCTGCCCCTTTCCATCAGTGAGCCATGACTGAGGGCCTGTCCAATTTTTCTCCATGCCAGGCAACTTACTAATGTAATCCTGCGCATCTTTTTGGACTGCTTGACTGGGCTCGCTCTTAAAATCTACCTGCCAACCTGCCACTGGGTTGGTGTGATTCGCGAACATCTCGCATCCACTCAAGCATGTAAAGACTGCCAGAGCGCAAATGAAAGCTACCAAGACCAACCAAAATCTGAAGCGAGTAATTTTCATAGCGAGTGAAGTGGCCTAACGTAGCAATCCCGCGACGGCGGGACACGCGGGAACGGTGGCAGGGTGAACCCGCAGGCTCAAGCGTGAACCGGTGGTGGTCAACTGCGTTGGCTTCAGCCTTCGCGCAGCTGCGGCGCGGCAGGCCGGCGATTGGTTAGGCCACATAGTCAATCTTCTCTCGCTTTCTGGTTCGGATAATAACGACCGCACACTGGACAATCCAAGCAAAGACAACAGATGGAACCGCAAAAAGAAATGTACAAAAAATAACCCAAAAGAAACCATCTACAATCATGCCAAGTGTTAAATGACCGCCCACCGCTACTTCTTGAAATATATCAAAGGGACTCATTTGGTCTCCTTTAACATCCAAAAAAGGAATAAACCAGCAGGGCACAAATAAAATGAGTGCAATCCAAAACCACAATCGGCGGTCGGTTTGGAATCGTCTAATTTTCATGGTGACGTGCGAATGTGGCCTAACGACCCAATCCCGCGACGGCGGGACACGCGGGAACTGTGGCAGGTTGAAACCGCAGGCTCAACCGCAAAACGAAGGGCGCGGATCGCGTTGGCTTCAGCCTTCGCTTTGCCTCGGCTCGACAGGCCGGCGACTGGTCAGGCGGCTGGTTTCTCATCTTTTCCTTTCTTGCGACAAAACCAAGCTATGAGCAAACAAGTCACTCCCAGCACAAGATCAGTGAAAACTCTCCAGACTGGCCTCGACATGACCAAGTCCATAATAAATTCGAAAATAAAGAAACCGCCAAGAACCAGCGTTGCATTGCCTTGCCAGTTGGCTGTCGGTTTTTCGCCACGCTGATCTCTCACTGCTATCTCCGCTAAGACCATCTGGTATCGGTTGGCTTGCGTTTCCTTATTAATCGAGCAACTGATGGAAACGAGATCATCATACGATTGCTTCTTCAAATATGCTGGATAGTCTTCGTCTGACATAAAAGTTTGAAGCCGCCTAGACGACCCAAGCTGAGCCACCGCCGACTCATGGCGTGGATTGCAACCGCAGCGGCTCCGGCGGTTGGCTTCAGCCTTCGCTTTGCTTTGGCTCGACAGGCCGGCGACCGGTTAGGCCATGGCGTAGTCATAGGGCGAGCATAGGTCCGAGGTTTGGGGATGTCGAGACGGGAACGGGCGGCGCTCTTTCGCCCCGATGGGCTGGCGGACAGACCGGAGGGGACCGCCGGCAGAGGATGGGGAAGCGCCAGCGGGGACGTCGCAGCGCAACGTCCCTACCTGTTTTTGATTTTCGAAAATCTTCATATTTTCCAGCAAATGCGCAAAGTCAGTTTTAGAATCAATGAGTTAGTGAGTCAGTGAATTTTGGGTCTGGCGTCCAGGGTCTGGCTTCTGGGGCAAGCGGGTTTGTGATTTGCCAATCCTTCAAAATGCCAATGATTTCAGTCAATGAGTTTGAGGATTAGCGAGTCAATGAGTTGTAACACGCTGATAATCATGCGGCAAACGTGTGTGCTAAATTTTTAGCAGGTTTTAACCTCTGCCCACTCCGGATTTTTGAAAATAAATGGCAAAAATCTGCGAGTTACTTTCCCCAGAGAAATTCAACTTTTAAATACCTATGATACGGTCGGGGGATGACATGCCAATTGCATGAAGAACGGGGACTGGCAGGCGCGGGGCGAAAAAGCTCCAAGCGTCCAACCTCCAAGCACCAGAGAAATTCCAAGCTCCAAACAGCCAAGGCTGGTGGATGGCGTGGTTGGTTCGGAGGCGCGAGTGGCAGGCGACACGCTGCGGCTGGTCCCGCCGGAGCGGGACACAGCCGCCGCCCATTTTCTGAAAACCGTCAGTCGCCAGCGGGTCCGCTCCTCAACACCGGTTTACACCCGTTGGCACCGGTTGGCACCACTTGGCACCGGTTTACACCTTCTTTTTTAAACAAATTATGAGGCACGAATTTCACGAAGGTGCTTGTGTGCGGGCAGCCGACAGATGCAGCAACCATCGATTCACATCGTTTCCCATCCATTCCCAGCTTTTTTGGATCCAAAAAAAGTCCGATGCCGGTACTTGCGTACGGGCCATCATGAATGACTAAACCCTAAACCATAATGACTAATGAATGACGAAGTACTAGCGTACGGCCACCAAATGAAGAAGCCGAGGGACGGCACGCGCCCTGCCGCTAACGAACAGGACAAGAGAGAACATTCAACGCCCAACATTCAACATTTAACGCCGAGTTGAAAACGTCTTGACCCTGGAGGCAAAGCTGTCATTTAATCATTCCCAACTCGGAGGAATAAATCACCGGTTCCCGGCCATTATGAAAACGCAACCCGCTTGCCCTGTCGTGCCGTCTTTTGCCGCCTTAATCATATCCCTCATCCTCATGGCGGGCGCGGAGCGGGGCCGGGCGCAAACTTGGTCCACCGACCAGCCCTTGGACGCGGCGCGCTGGCGGCACACCGCCACCCTGCTCACCAACGGCACCGTGCTCATCGCGGGCGGGATCATCTTGAATACGAATGGCGACTTCGCCAACACCAATTCGGCTGAAATCTATGATCCGTCGGCGGGCGGTTCCGCGGACACCGGTTTCATGCAGGATTTTCGCGATACCTTCCGGGCGACGCTGTTGACGAACGGCCAGGTGCTGGTCTGCGGCGGCGGCGGCGACGCGACTTCGGAGCTCTATGACCCGGGCAGCGCCACCTGGATCAATCTCGCGACCATGAACAATGAACGGCAGTATCACACCGCCACCTTGCTGACGAACGGCATGGTGCTGGCGGCCGGGGGATACGACGGTACCGGGGCAGGTGAACTTGCCAGCGCGGAATTGTACAATCCGGTCGCCGGTACGTGGGCCAGCACCGCCGCCATGCCGTACGCGGCCGACAGCCTCGCGGCGGTGTTGCTGACCAACGGCCTCGTGCTCGTGTGCGGCGGAAGCATTGGCGGCAGCAACACCAACGGCGCACTGCTTTATCATCCGGCATCTCACACTTGGACGACCACCGCCTCCATGAAGGAGGCCCGCGCCGGCCACACCGCCACCCTGCTGACCAGCGGGAAGGTGTTGGTTGAAGGCGGCACCTATGACAACACGGCCGAGGTTTATGACCCGGTAGCCGCGACCTGGACGTTCGTCGCCGACATGAATGTGGGGCATGCCTACGCCCTAGCCGTGCGGTTGAACAACGGCCAGGTGCTGGTCACTGGCGATGGCGACAGCGATGCCGAAGTCTACGTTCCCAGCGCGAACATCTGGACCAATATTGATGCGCTGCCCGTGCCGGGGAACCTGCAACAGATGACCCTGCTCGCCAATGGCGGCGTGTTGGTGACCGGCGGCAGCGGGACCCAGTACAACGGCCCCGCCCTGGACATCGCGGAAACGTTCGCCGGCCCCGCGATACCGGGTCTCACGGTCACCGCCTCGCCAACAACCGGTCTGGCGCAGTTGCACGTCCAGTTCACGAGTCCCGGTGTGGACAGCGTCGGCAATACAGTCACGAACTGGAGCTGGATCTTCGGCGATGGCAGCAGCAGCACCGCGCAAAGCCCGTTGCACATCTACACCAACGCCGGCGCTTACTCGCCCAGCCTCACTGCCTACAGCACCTTTGGTAACACCCCGCTGCTCGTCTCCGGTTCCGGCTCCATCACGGTCACGAATCCCACCTTGACCGTCACCGCCAGCCCGTCATTTGGTCTGCCCTCATTGACCGTGCATTTCACCAGCCCGGGCACGGACAGCATCGGCGACACCGTCACCAACTGGAGCTGGATCTTCGGCGATGGCGGCGTCAGCACCAACCAAAGCCCGAACCATATCTATACCAATGCGGGGAGTTATTCGCCCGCCCTCACGGCTTTCAGCACTTTCGGCAAAACCGCGCTCACCATCATCGGCCCGGGCTCCATCACCGTCACGAATCCGTTCCTGACCGTCAGCGACTCCCCACAATCCGGTGATTTGCCGCTCGCGGTGCAGTTCACCAGCCCCGGCACCGACAGCGCCGGATTCACCGTGACCAACTGGAATTGGACTTTTGGCGATGGCGTGACCAGCACCCAGCAGAGCCCGAAGCATGTCTATGTGACCGCCGGGAATTTCAACCCCGCTTTGACGGCGTACAGCACCTACGGCAAAAATCCGTTGTCCGTGACCGGACCGGCGGCGGTGAGCGTCACCACGCCGCCCAATCCGTTCTTCCGCACCGTCTATGCCTTCACCGGCGGCAACGACGGCTCGGGTGTGAATCCGGTGATCGTCGCCGGCAGCACCATCTATGGAACCGCCGGCGGCGGGACCAGCAATAGCGGCACCATCTTTTCACTGAACACGGACGGCACCGGTTTGACGAACCTGTTTTATTTTTCCCAGGCGGTGGGCATCGGCCCGAGTTCGCCCGCCTTCACCCTGTCCGGCAGCAATCTTTGCGGCACGACCTATCTCTACGGCAGCGGCGGCTGGGGCAACGTCTTCGTCATCCGGACCAATGGCACCGGCTTCACGAACGTGGTCAGTTTCAACAATCCCGGTCCGGGCACCGGGTCAGAACCGCTCGCCGGCGTGGTGTCCTCCAGCAACGTCCTGTATGGATTGACGGAATTTGGCGGGGGTTTTAACCAGGGCGCGCTCTTTGCGGTGAATGCGGTCGGCGGCGGTTTCAGTGATCTGGTCTCCTTCGACCCGTACACCACCGGGCCGTCCGGCTTGCTCAACAGTGACGGACTTTTTCCGCAATCCCGGCTCATCGCTTCCGGCTCCACCCTCTACGGCACCGCGGAAAATGGCGGCACCAACTCCGCCGGCACTGTGTTTGCCTACACCCTTGGCACCGGTTTCAAGGTGCTGCACTATTTCACCTCCGCCGTGACCGGGACAAACCAGGATGGCGCGTATCCGTTCGACGGCCTCGTTTTGTCCGGCAGCACGCTGTACGGGGTGACGCGCTACGGCGGCACCAACGGCTTCGGCGTGGTGTATGCCATCAACACGGACGGGACGGGTTTTACGAACCTCTATAACTTCACCGGCGGCCGTGACGGCGCCAATCCCAACGGGCCGCTTGCGGTGTGGGGCAACACGCTCATCGGCACCGCCACCGGGGGCATTTCGACCAACGGCACGCTCTTTGCCCTCCGCACCAGCGGCCTGGGTTTCACGAACCTCTATGATTTTACCGGCGGCAATTACGGCTACAATCCGGCGGGCGCCCCGTACCTCGTCGGCAACACGCTGTACGGCGCCGCCGCCGGCGGCGCGGCCAACAACGGCCTCATCTACACCTACACCTTGCAAACCCCGCAACTGACCATCACCCAGGCCGGTACGAACGTCCTCCTCCGCTGGCCCGCGTATTTCACCGGCTACACGTTGCAGTTCACCACCAACCTTGCCACCAATGTCGCGTGGAACACTGCTGCACCGTTGCCCGTCGTGGTCAACAGCCAGAATACCGTGACCAACCCCATCGCCGCGAGCACACGGAAATTTTACCGCTTAACCCAGTAAGGGCCGTGGGTAAAATTTTTCCCGTGCGCCGTTGCTTCGGCGTAGGCGGATCGTTCTCGAACGATAAAACGTCAAATTTGGCCGCCTCCCACTCACTAATTCACTAACTCATTGATTCTCGCCTTGCCCCCAATGCGCGGACCATAGCCGGGAGTTATGCTCAGGCAAGAAACATGGTATTTCATCTGGGCCACAGTGAGGAGGTATCGTCTGACTATGAAAGAATTACTCGAAGCCAATGAGCAGGGCCGGGCCGGGCAACCAAAACCGGTCTCGCCGCAGCACGTCGGGAAGATGCAGATCGGTGTCGACAGCTTCGCCGCGCGTTCCGCGGATGGTGACGCCGGCCCTGCCGTCAGTCCGTCGGACAGCATCCGCAATCTTGTCGATCGGATTGTGCTGGCCGACCAGGCGGGCTTGGACGTGTTCGGCGTCGGCGAACATCATCGCCAGGAATTTCTCGATTCTGCGCCAGCGGTCATTCTCGCGGCGGCGGCGGCGCGGACGCAACGCATCCGCCTCACGAGCGCCGTCACCGTGTTAAGCGCCGCCGATCCCGTGCGCGTGTTCCAGAATTTCGCCACCCTCGATCTGCTCTCCCAAGGCCGGGCGGAAATGGTCGTCGGCCGCGGCTCCTTCACCGAGTCCTTTCCGTTGTTCGGTTTGCAGCTCAAGGACTACGATTCGCTGTTTGCGGAAAAGTTGGACCTGCTGCTGAAGCTGCGGGAAAACGAATTCGTCCACTGGTCTGGCAAATACCGGGCTCCGCTCACCGGTCAGGGCGTTTATCCGCGGCCAATGCAAAATCCGTTGCCCGTCTGGCTGGGCGTGGGCGGCACGCCGGAATCGTTCGCCCGCGCCGGGGCGCTGGGATTACCGCTCATGGTCGCCATCATCGGCGGCGAGACGCGGCGGTTCCGCCCGCTCATCGACATCTATCGGAAATATGGAGAGCATGCCGGCCATGCGCCTGAAAAGCTCAAGGTTGGCGTTCACGCCCTGGGATATGTCGCTGAAACGACGCAACAGGCGGTTGATGACTTTTTTCCAGGTTACGCCAAAACCTTCACCCGCATCGGCAAGGAACGCGGCTGGCCGCCCGTCACCCGCGCCCACTTTGACGCCGTGCGCGGCGCGCATGGGGCGTTGCTGGTGGGCAACCCCGATGAAGTGGCGGGGAAAATCCTCCAGCATAGCGAAGCCCTCGGCGGCATCTCCCGGATCACGTTCCAGATGGACGTGGCCGACCTGCCGCAGGCAAAACACCTGCGCTCCATCGAACTGCTCGGCGCCCGCGTCGCCCCCGCCCTGCGCGGAAAAATGCCGTGAGCGCCGGAGGCGCGACATCTTTGTAGGCCAAACCCACAAAAAGATTCCCAAGCCCCGTCCGGAGCGACATATTCCGTCCCTGGCCAACGCTTGCAAACGGCCAATGGGTCAGTTGAAAGTGAATTCAGCAGTGGTCAGATATCCGAGACGGGTGCTTTTATGATAAAACTTGATCTGCGCACGTTCGTTAAAATTTATCGCCTCGTTTTCCTCGTGAACGGCGGCTGTCTGGTTGGCTTTATCTTTCTCGGGCGGGTGCCGCAACTCGTCGCACTTCTTATTATTGGCGGCTGGATTTTAACGATGCTGCTTACAGTCGCGTGGGGACTGGCAATATTTTTTCGAAAGGTGAGTTTTCTCTGTCCAGAATGTTCTGCCGAAGGCTACATCCAAACTGGGGAAGGCTTCGTATGCCCAAAATGTGGCCCAATCAAATGTCATGGCTGGCTTACGATCCAGTGCGATCGAAATGAGAAAAATAGAAATAAAAAGCGAGCCGGATGAACGATACATGCGTTTGAAGTAAGCTGAGTTTTACGCGCCGCACCAAAGCGATATCCACCTTGGAGCTTCCCTGAGGTCCCGCACGCGAGATAGGTGCTTTTTCGTCATTCGTCATTAGGGTTTCGTCATTTACCTTGCCTCCCTCCCGCGCCACAATCCCCCCCGTGTACGGTGCTTATCTCAACGCCCTCGGCATATTCGTCGGCGCGCTCTTCGGCCTCGCCTCGGTCGCGCCCGTCTCCGCGCGCCTCCAGCAGTTTTTCAAGTCGGTCCTCGGCCTGTTCACCGCCCTCTACGGCCTGCGCCTGCTCTACGAAAACGTCCACGGCTCGGTCACCGACGACTTGAAGCAGCTCCTGCTCGCGGCGGTCGCCGTCGTGCTGGGCAACTGGCTCGGCCGCCTCCTGCAATTGCAAAAGCTGTCCAACCGCATCGGCCGCTACGCCGCCGGCTTCCTCACCGCCGCCCAGAAGAAACCGCCCGGCCGGCCCATCGACGGCTTCCTGTCTGCCACCATCCTGTTTTGCGCCGCGCCGCTCGGCATCCTCGGCGCCGTGGCCGATGGCCTGGCCGATGGCCCGCTCGGCTATTTTTATTTGCTGCTGTTGAAAGGCGTCATGGACGGGCTGGCGATGGTGACCTTTGTGAGATTGTTCCGCTGGCCGGCGGCGCTCTCGGCCATCCCGGTGTTCCTGTTGTTCAACGGCCTGGCCTTCGGTCTGCATCTCGGGCTGAAGCCGTGGCTGGACGCCAATTTCCTGACCCCCTCCATCAATCTCGCCACCGGGTTCATCACCTGCATGGTCACCCTGGTCATCCTGGAAATCCGCCGCGTGGAGCTAAATAGCTATCTTCCGGCAATTTTTATCGCCCCGCTCTTGAAATTTTGGCTGGGCTGAACTACTTTCCGGCGTATGGGGAACAAAAGGCGTCCGTCGGCACATCAGAGGCAAATCCGGTTTCTTACTTTTTTCTTCGGCACCGTCATGGTTGTCGTCGCGGTGGCGCTGATTTTATTGCTCAGCCGCCCACCCGGTGTTCCTCACTAAAATTTGGGAGAAATGACGGGCTCCTCACTGGATCAGCCCGCGCTTCTTCAACATCGCCTCCATCGCCTTGTCCATCAG